>NZ_AJML01000005.1:0-28826 GCF_000259525.1 Streptococcus sp. SK140
AGAATTCAAATTCAAGACAGATTTATCTTTCCTTCCAACTCACATGTCTTGGGATGAATACAGCTTCAAGAAAGGTAAGATGAGTTTCATTGCACAGGATTTTGATTCCAGAAAGATCGTAGCTATCTTAGATGGACGGACTCAAGTGACTATTCGTAATCATTTCCTTCGTTATTCTAGTCAGGTGAGAAGTCGCGTGAAAGTCATTACCATGGATATGTTTAGTCCCTATTACGATATTGCCAGAAAACTTTTTCCTAACGCTAAAATCGTTCTCGACCGCTTTCACATTGTCCAACATCTCAGTCGAGCTATGAATCGTCTTCGCATCCAAGTCATGAATCGTTTTGATCGTAAATCGCACGAATATAAGGCACTAAAACGTTACTGGAAACTCATTCAACAGGATAGCCGTAAACTAAGCGATAAACGATTTTATCGCCCGACTTTTCGCTCACACTTGACCAATAAAGAGATTCTCGAAAAGCTCCTTGCATACTCTCAAGAACTTAGAGAGCACTATGAACTCTATCAACTATTACTGTTTCATTTCCAAGAGAAACAAACAGACCATTTCTTTGAACTAATTGAAGAAACGATTTCTTGTGTAAATCCTATTTTTCAAACTGTTTTTAAGACCTTTTTGAAAGACAAGGACAAAATCATGAACTCACTGGAACTGCCCTACTCAACTGCAAAACTAGAGGCTACCAATAACCTCATTAAGGTCATCAAGCGCAATGCTTTTGGCTTCCGGAACTTTGAAAACTTTAAAATTAGAATCCTCATTGCTTTGAATATCAAAAAGGAGAGAACCAAGTTGGTCCTCTCCAGGTTATAACTTTTCATCAACCCACTACAGTTGACAAAGAGCCTCTAAAAACTCGACTTTCGTAGACAAGAAAAAACTGGGTCTTCCCAGTTTTCTTGTGATTATAGGTAAAGTAATTTGAAAAGCGCTACTGCTGCAATACCAGCTGCAATCGGTGCAACTACTGGTACCCAAGCATACCACCATTTTGAATCGCCCTTGTGTTGACCAAGGATTGATTTTGGAAGGAAGGCATGAAGGAGACGTGGTCCAAAGTCACGAGCTGGGTTCAAACCAGGTCCAGTTGGTCCACCAAGAGATGTTACCAAGGCCATTACCAAGAAACCAAGTGCCAAGTGACCAACAGAAAGTCCTGCAGCTGTATGAGGCGCTACTTGAGCTTTAATTGCCAAATCAGAGAAGTCAACATTTTGACCTGCTTGAGTCGCCATTTGTTTCATATATTGGAGAACTTCAGCACCAAAAAAGTCCTTTGTCAAACCAAGTGCTGCAAAGAAGAGAACGAATGAACCAACAAACTCGTTGATAAAACCGTTAACTGTTGCCGCAAAGCGTGATTCTTTTGTTCCGTGGTCGATACTTGAAATTGTTGAGAAAGTTCCCAAGATATTGTTTGCTTTTTCAGTTTGCAAGTAGTAAGGACGGTGAGTTGCAACAACCAAGGCTTGTCCGAAGATTGCTCCCAAGACTTGTGCAACGATGTATGGTGCTACTTGTGCCCAAGGGAAAAGTCCGCTAACTGCTAGACCAAGAGTGAAGGCTGGGTTGATGTGGTTACCAGAAACATTACCAAACATCAAGGCAGGGATCATAACCCCCATACCGTAACCAACAGCGATAACGAGCCAGCCACTTTGGTGACCTTTCGTACCTTTAAGTTCAACGTTGGCAACTGCACCATTTCCCAAGATAATCAAGATGGCTGTTCCCAAAAATTCAGTGGCATATTTGACTGCCCATGCGAAATCCATTGATAGATTCTCCTTAATATTTTTTAGACAATCCCTATTCTATCAATTTTTAAGCCTTTTAGCAACAGATTTTCTAAAAGAATCCTGCGGGAAAACGCTTTTATTTCAAGTCTACAAAAAAGACCTAACAAAGAGAGTTTGTTAAGTCAAAATTTTAATTATTCTTGACGCTGACCAAAGTCCTTAATCATCTGATCCATTTCTTCACGACTTGACGTCGTTAGCATATAGAGAAAGTCTCCTTGCAATTCAGCAAAGGCAGCCGGCATGATTTTCTTGACCTTGAACTGGTGACCATATTTGGCGAGCAAGTCTTCTTCTGAATAAACATAGTTGGCATTAGCGCGACGAGATGTTGCCAAGCAGTATAGAGGATCGAATTGAGAAGCTGGGAATGGTTCACCCGCAACGATCGCTGCATAGCCCTTATACAAATCAAAAGAATGGGCATAGTTATAGACATCAATGGTGAAACCACCCGCTGGACGGTTATTGTATTCAATAGCGATATAGTCATCACCCTCACGGAAGAACTCAATATGGAAGAAACGTTCCTTCATGCCAAATTCTTTGACAATTGCCTCACCATATTTACGCAATTTTGGATCCATCTCCTTTAGAACATAATAAGAATTGTCCATCTTGTAAATCATAAGATCGAGAGGTGTGTGAGCATAGTCAAAGGTCGTAGAAAAGACGATATTCCCATCTCTATCTACCAAACCATCGAAAGTACAGATCTCACTAGAGGTGACAAATTTCTCAAAGAAATAAACGGTTGAGTGGTCCCATTCAGCCTTAAAGTGATTGACATCATCTTCCGTTTCAAGTTTAAAGGTTGCTGCTGCACCTACTCCATTGTCAGGTTTGGCAATCATTGGAAGTCCAATTTCTTTCACAGCTTTATCAACGTCTGCTTCTGTTTCAATAACTGCACCTGGCACAACTGGAACCCCAGCTTTTTTGAAGAGTTTTTTCATCTCAGACTTGAACTTAGTTTTCTTGAGGTCTTCTGGTTTGGCACCAAAGACATGAAATTGTTCACGAAGGGCAGCGTCCAACTCTAGCCAGTATTCATTGTGTGATTCGATGCGATCAATTGGACCATGTTTGTAGAAAAGAAAGGCTACTGCACGTTTAACTTCATCAAGATTTTCAAGATTATCAACTCGGAAATACTCAGTCAAGCTATTGCGCAATGGTTCATCTAGTTGTTCATAGGGTTCTTGCCCAATCCCTAGAACGGTGATTCCTTTATTGGCTAGTTCAATACTAAACTGTTGGAAATTTTGTGGGTAATAGGGTGAAATTACAAGATAATTCATAAGCAACTCCTTTTATAGACTCATGTGACCGAGGAAATAAGGCATTTGTTTGCGCCACCATTCCCAGTCATGGGCAACATCGTGTCCCCATTCTGCAAACCAGGCAGGAATTTGTTTTTGATCGAAGGCTTCTTTTAACTTGTAGTAAGAAGGTAGGCCATCATGTTCCCAAGCACCTAGTCCCGTACAAACCACAATTTCAGCTTGACGGTAACGGTCGATAAACCAACCATCATTTTGATTCCAAATATAGTCTACTGGTGAATTTTGATAGATGGCATCATCATTGTAGTAATCACCGACAAAGAAACGTGCATCGTAGACACCACTAAGAGCAATGACTTTGGTGAAGACATCCGGATGTTGTAGGAAAAAGTTAAGAGCATGGTAAGCTCCCATAGAGCAACCTGTCGTCATCATGCCATCGAACCAGCCCGTCTTATGCTTGATAAAAGGAATAGCTTCTTCAATAACGTATCGCTCATAAGCACGGTGCATTTCAGCTTGGTCATGACCGTTTTTCCATGTCGCAAGCCAGCTCTCGCTATCGACACTTGAAAGTGTAAAGAACTGAACACGGCCCTCCTCAATAAAGGATGCACATGCATCAATCATGCCAAAATCATAGTATTCATTGTGGCTACCACCTGAGGACGCAAAGACAACAACTGGGATACCTGCGTGTCCGTAACGATTGACGTACATTTCACGATTTAGATGACCACTCCAGTGGCTAAGATGTTCAATATTCATATCCTGTCTCCTTTATACTAGTTACCAATTTTCTGCAAAAAAGCGTAGGCAAGCTGGAAGATTTTCTGACCATGGCACTTCATGGTGAATGGCTCCAGCCTGAACCTTGAGAGAGAGATTTTCCAACTGAACTCCTCCTGCTATCAAATCATGATAATAGCGAAGGGAAGAGTCGATATAGGCCTGCTTAATATTGCCAGCCATTAGGGTCTTATCTGTGTCATCTGCTTCTTCCGTTCCAACATAGATAAAGATTCGTTGGTCAGGCAAAAGCTTTTTACGTTCAATATAGCGATCAAAGGCTTCTTGATGAAGCCAGTTGGCAGAGGAGAAAACTCCCAAGCAACCAATCTGGTCTTGATATTCTAAACCAATAAACTGGGTAATATTCCCACCAAGTGAAGATCCTATCATGGCAGTGTGTTTACGGTCTGATTTTGTCCGATAGTTTTCATCAATAAAGGGCTTAACCACTTCCATGACAAACTCTGCGTACTCGACACCTTTACCACCAAATTGTTGACCAGGAATATTAGACTCTTGGAATTTCCAAGCTGCATACTCATTCATCCGTCCAAGACCATCATTGTCAATAGCCACGATAATCATGCGACTGATATCCGGATTTCGCTTGATGGCTGGGATAATCTTCCAGGAATGGCCGACGTAGGATTCCTTACTATAAAAGACGTTTTGTCCATCATGGAAATACACGACTGGATAACTTCTATCCGTATCTTTCTCATAGTTTTTTGGGAGGAGAACACGTACGCGGCGCTCCTTACCTGTGTAGGGAACCACCAATTTATGCTCTCGCATTTTTAAATAAAAATAAGATTGATTCATTGTCAGAAAACTCTCTATATTCAAAATTTTACCTAATTATATCATAAAAATAGAAAAAAAGTCAGTTTCCGTCCAAATTTAAGACAATAAACTAACTTTTTTTACTTATTTTATCTTTTCCTCTGGTTTTTCTGATTAAAGGAGATCATCGATTAACTCATCGACTGCATCCTTCTCAGCCTGAGGTGTAATTTCAGTAATCATAATTCCCGCTACTGCTCTCTCAACCAAACCTTCGACATCCATTCGAGCTTCATACTGTTCAGCATTCTTAATCTTAGGATTTGTCTTCGGACGATCAGGCGCAAAAATCGTACAACAATCTTCAAAGGGCTGGATAGAAATTTCAAAGGTATCAATTTCTTGTGCAATGTCAATGATTTCCAACTTATCCATGGTCACGACTGGACGGATGATTGGTGTATTAGTCACCGCATTGATAGCCTGCATACTTTCTAGGGTTTGGCTAGCCACCTGACCAAGGCTTTCCCCATTGATAATGACCAAACCTTTTCTCACTTCTCGGATACGGTCAGTAATCCGCATCATAAAGCGACGAGTCAGTGTCATGAGATAGGCTTCTGGCGCTTTAGCCTTGATTTCTTCTTGAATCTCCGTGAAGGGAACCTCGATAAATTGTATATTTCCTCCGAACTTGGTCAATTTACGGGTTAAGTCCTGGGCTTTCTTGAGGGCACCTGGACTAGTGTAGGGAGGGCTCGCAAAGTGAACAGCCTCGATATCCACTCCACGTTTTAGAGCTAGATATCCAGCAACAGGAGAGTCAATCCCTCCTGACAACATGAGCATGCCTTTGCCAGAAGTTCCGACAGGCAAACCACCTGCACCACGAATAGTTTCATATGAAAGGTAGGCTGCTTCTTCACGAATCTCCACCTGAAGGTTAATGTCAGGATTTTTCATTTGTGCCTGCACATTTGGAATAGCTTCAAATACTGCTCCACCAAGTGTCTGGTTGAGTTCCCGGCTATCTAGCTCAAAGTTGTGGTCGCTACGCTTACTTGAGATTTTAAAGGTCATACCTTCCTTGTAAATATTCTTCATAATCTCTTGGACAGCAGATTTCAGAACTTCTACAGATTTTTCAACCTTATAGACTGGAGAAAAGTTTTGAATCCCGAAAACTTGCTTGAGTGACTCTGCCACCGGTTCATAATCTGCCCCATTCAGATAAGCATGGGCACGATCGCGGTCTGCTGTCACTTTAACTTGAGGATAGATGGACAAAACGTCTGAGATATTATTACGTAGTTTATTGATGAAACGCATCCGATTTTTACCCTTGGTTGAAAGCTCTCCGTAGCGAATCATAATTTCTGAATACTGCATGAATGCTCCTATCTTACTTTTTTAGTTTGATTGTAGATTAATTTTAGTTTGGTCAAAAATTGCTCAACTTGACTCATGTCATTTTCTAGGTCTAGGCTGAGGCGTACTGCTGACTGGGCTTTATCCTTTTCAATCCCCATGGCAATCAGGGTTCCAGCAGGTTTCCCAGCCTTGGACGAGCAAGCTGATGTTGTAGAAATGAAAATATCATAGTCTTCAAAAGCATGAACGATAACTTCCCCACGAACTCCCTTAATTCCGAAGGTCAGAATATGAGGAGCAAAGTCTTCCTCACCTGAGAAAACAAAAATATCTGGATAGTCGAGAAGAGCTTGACGGATGACTTCCTTCATCTGACTCGTTTTGTTAGAAAACAATTCCAATCTTTCCATAGCTAGACGCAGTGCCTTGGCTGTTGCTGCAATTCCTGCTACATTCTCAGTTGTTGAACGATAGTCACGCTCTTGGCCACCACCAGTTAAAAGCGGTGTAATTTTCTTGCCAGACTTGATATAGACAAATCCAACACCACGAACTCCGTGGAATTTATGACTAGAGAAGGTCGCAAAATCCACTCGGTCAGTCAAATACTTTTCTGTCGGAATCTTAGCTAAAGCTTGAACCGCATCAACATGGAAGGAAATCGTTGGCTTATCAGCTAATAGTTCTGATATAGCTTCAATAGGCTGGATTGAGCCGATTTCATTGTTGACTGCCATAACAGAGACTAGCGTTGTATCAGGACGAAGTAGGTTTTCTAAAGCAGTTACATCTACAAATCCTTTTTCATTTACAGGTGCAAAATCCACTTCAAAACCTTGAGTCTTAAGCCAAAGAGCTGACTCCTTGACTGCTGGATGCTCAATAGCTGACACAATAATGTGTTTACCAAATTGCGCTTTTTCAAAAGCCACACCTTTGATAACCCAATTATCCCCTTCAGTCCCACCAGAGGTAAAGAAGATTTCTTCGCTTTTCTTGCCAATCAAATCTGCAATCTGCTGTCGAGAAGCTTCTAAAATTCTGCTAGATTGGTCTCCCAAACGATGGAGACTTGAAGGATTTCCAATAATTTTTGCAGACACTTGCATATAGGTTTCAAGTGCTTCTGGATAAGGCTTAGTCGTTGCCGAATTATCAAAGTAAATCATGGTTTCTCACGCTTTCTAAAATCACTCCTTCTATTGTATCACGAAACAGTTCAGGCGACAAGAAAGGCAATTCAGGTTCATTTAAGTTTTTTTTAAAGATTTTCGGTATAATGAATTTTAGTAAAGGAGAGATATTATGTCTAATTATCGTAGAACATCAAAACCTAAAACGGAACACATCAAAAAAGGATTTACTGTTTTTCAAAAAACGATTGCTACTATCGGTAGTATTCTGGGGCTGATTACTGCAAGTATCACCATCATGAATGCTATGAATAATAATAATAACAACAATAACTCTAAAAAAGAAACTACGACAACCCAGACAACAGTCATAAAAGAGATTCAAAAGGAATCCCCTCAAGAGAATACTACTCCAAACAAGGACAATACTTCTACAAAAGAAAACACACAAGAAGAAACAACAACTCAATCTAGTAGCAGTGCAGAAAGTAAGAAAGAAGATACTAGCAGTAAACAAGAACAACCGACTGTTCCTTCTTCTAGCACTCAAACAACAGATACAAAAACGTCTACTACCAATGGAGCTTCCTAAAAGAACTATCTAACAGCCAGTGATTGAATCGCTGGTTTTTTTATTGCTGTCTTCAGTATTAATCAGAAAAAGTTAATCTTTGCAACAGAAAAATGATCAGCCTTTAAACCAATCATTTTTTGAATATATTTTATACTAAATGAAAATCAAAGAGCAAACTAGGAAGCTAGCCACAGGCTGTACTTGAGTACGGCAAGGCGACGCTGACGTGGTTTGAATTTGATTTTCGAAGAGTATTAGCTAAAAACTAAAAATAGATAGTTTAAAATAGATACCAGTACTAGAACTCCGTTATTTAGCAAATGAACAGCTATGGAATCAAGGATATTCCCTCTACGAGCATAGGCTAAGTAAAATATCACTCCCAGTAAAAAATAAGTTACAAACTCTATCGGATAAAACATATGCAGATAGCCAAAAATCGCAGAACTTATTAGCAATTTCAACCACTTTTGATCATCTTTAAAAAAATAGTGGCTGAAGAATCCTCTAAATACTAATTCTTCCATGATTGGAGCAAATATACCAATTGCAAAATGAAAGGCGATGAAAAACAGAGGAAAAACTCGAGTGATCTGCTCACTTGTAGCCAGCAAGGCAGCATCGTTAGCAGATGTTGGATTTCCAGTAACCACTTGGATCAGGAGAGTACCTACAATCGCTACTAGTCGAGTAGCCACATAAAATAAAAGGGCTATTCCAAAATCCTTCCAGGTAAATTTGAGAGTCTTCTGCTGGTCTGGAATTTTCTTTTTATATTGTCGCCAAACAGCAACTAGCAAGAAAGTAGCAAGTACCAAATACCCAATACTAGTCGTCCACTTTAAGGATAGAGAACTAGAGTCTTCGAGAGCCAGCATTCTCATGGGAAATGTATTTACATTTATAATCAGTAAAATCATTCCTACAAATTTTAAACTATTTTTCAACTTTTGCAAACCACTACCTCTTCTTTCCTGAACTCCAGCATCTCCACTTACTAACGATGCTCATCTGTGTTTTCTTTCCTCTTTATAGATTTCTACTCCCTTGATCAGGGATAGTAAGACAAGGATAACCCCAATATCTAAATTGATCAAACTACCTCCATTAGCGAATAAATACAAACCCAAACAGGCTTGCGCTAAGGGATAGGCATATTTATTAAATTTCATAGATACTCCCCAAAGCTTTCTACAAATAAAGGAATGAATAGAATAACTTCTTAGTCTTGCTCACATAAGAGCATCAAATTTCAGATTTTCTTTTTTCTACTAACTATCTCTAAATCCAATTCAATAATACTCTTCTGATTAACTTGTAAGATCAGCTCTATTCTTTTAGGGTTGAACCAGACCACCGATCTACTAAATCATGTTTAGGAACAATCATAGTTTAGCATTTATTTCTAGGAATAGATTGCTCTTTCTTAAATTGTCATCAAAACATCCTAAATGGTAGTAATTGGTTTGCGGCTTAAGGACTTCAATGACCATCAGCTTCCTCACTTGAAGAAAAAGCGAACAAGACCAGATTCTGTTTATCAGAAAACTAGTTTTGTCCGCTTTTTATATTCGAGATTAGTCTCTTGATCCAATCTCTATGACTTATACTCTTCGAAAATCAAATTCAAACCGCGTCAACGTCGCCTTGCCGTATATTTTTGTTACTGACTTCGTCAGTTCTATCCACAACCTCAAAACAGTGTTTTGAGCAACCTGCGGCTAGTTTCCTAGTTTGCTCTTTGATTTTCATTGAGTATTAGATGCTTTTACATCATCTTATTCGTCGTCTTTTTTCTTTCCCATAGCAAACATACCAAGAAGTGCACCTACAACACCAACGGCTGCAAGGCCAGCATTTTCTTTAGTACCTGTCTCTGGGAGCTTGTATGGATGACTTGCAGGTGCTTGGTAGGTCTTATCTTGTGACATAGCAAGAGCTACAAGAGACTGCTCATCTGTGTATGCTGGAGTTTCACGTGTAGTTGGGGCTGAACCATTCACACTTCCAGTAAATTCTGGAACTTCGTGAGTAGTTCCTTCTGATCCATTTACGTGACCAGTGAACTCTGGGACTTCATGGACAGCTGCTTCGACACCATTCACCCCACCAGTATATTCTGGGACTTCGTGGACAGCTGCTTCAGTGCCATTTACACCACCTGTGAATTCTGGGACTTCTACTACTGGTGCTGGAAGCTTGTCTGCTTCTGCCGTAGCTTCAGTATACTCTGGAACTTCATGGATAGCCGCTTCGACACCATTCACGCCGCCTGTGAATTCTGGGACTTCTACTACTGGTGCTGCTTCTTCACCTGCTGTGCCAATAGCTTCAGTATATTCTGGAACTTCATGAACAGCTGCTTCAACACCATTTACGCCACCAGTAAATTCTGGGACTTCTACTACTGGTGCTGCTTCATCACCCTTGCTTGTAGTTAAAGCTGGTTTCTCTGGTTCTTCTGGAAGCTCTTGGTGGAAGGTCGTCATTTCGTAAAACTCAGGTTTGCCACCTTCCCAAACAACTTTGACATCTAACAATGGCGCTTTTTCTCTCACTGCAAATGTTTGGAAGCTTGAGGTAATTTCACCTAGTTCTGACCAAGCATCTGCTTTATCTTCTTTCAGAGTACGAGCAAGCACACGAGCTTTCACTCCTTGAGGAATACTTGAAACAAGTCGGATATGGTTTGCGTCTGTTGGTTCTGACAAGTGGTAGACAAGCTCACCTTGTTCTTTCTCAGCCTTGTAGCTTGTCAATACTTTGCCATCTACAAGGTTAGTGTAAAGGTTGCCTTGGCTTTCACCGCTGTTTCCTTCTACAGTTGGGTCATTGATTGGTTTCACGAATTCGCCATCATTGATCACCAACTCAGTGAATCCTACAAAACGAGCATCATAGTCTGCTGTAAATAGAACACGGAGATAGTTAGCTTTAACTGGGCTTGAAAGTTCACCCTCGATATAGCGATTTCCTGGCATCTTAGAATCATGTGTCCAGCCATCTGTCAAGGAGTCATCACGTGTTTCATTAGCAACACCGTCACCAACTGTCACAACATCCGTCCAAGTCTTGCCATCTTGACTGACTTGAATCTTACCATCACGGAGATAGTTTTGAGTGCCGTCTTGGATGTAAGCTCTAATCTTCTTAATATCACGTTCGCTACCAAGTTTCAAGGTAATATGACCGTCTTTACGAGCATAGTCTGAGAACTCTACAAAGTTATTGTAGACACCGTCAAACAACTGATCCAAGTTCTTGATCTTACGAACGTCGTTTCTACCGTATGTTTGGTGGATTCCCATTGATGTAGAATCAAGTGTGGTTGGCTGAACTTCTTTTGTCTGAACAAGTAGAGAAGTTGCTGTCACTGCTTGTTCTTGGTCAGTCTTATTAACCAAACGAACATAACGTACCAAGGACTTATCAGTCACTTGATCAGCTGGATACCATTCTTGGGCATTTGGAGAGTATTCCAAGTTGAGAGATGGATTTTCTGTACCAAGTGCTTGAATGCTTTCAGCTTGGTGTAGACGATCAAGTTTCATACCCAAGTAGCTATGAGCTGGAAGCTTAGTTCCGCTTGGAATTTGAAGGTCATAACGGCCTAGGCTGTCATAAACTGGAGTTGACTTCAAGCTCTCAACGTTTGTATCAGTCAATTCGCTATTGCCTGCACGTGTTTCAACTGAGAAGTCAGCGATACGCCACCATAGGTTGATGTTCTTAGTATTGCGAACACGAACGTAGCGAGCTGAAATTGGAGTTTCGATTTCTTTTGTTTGTTCGCCAGTCAAGCGATCCAACTCTTGCCATGAGCTACCATCTGCAGAATATTCAAGAACACCTTCTGCCAATTTATCTCCTGATCCTTGAACCAAACGAACCTTAGTCACAGGTTTGACTTCACCCAAGTCAAGTTGTACCCAACCATTGACTGGAGTTGTGTCTGTTCTATCAGCATTTGCAAGCATGGCTTCAGTATTATCACGTCCGTCTGTAATCTGACCAACTGTTGTGTTGTACTTGTACATAAGATTTGGACTGATAGTCACAGTGGCTGACTGTTTAGCACGAGTAACTTCTACAGGGCGGTTAACAGCAATTTCTCGTACAGCAAACCAAGTATTTCCACGATCTGAAGTCGCAATCATACGAACAGCTTTGGCGTTGATGTTGAGGTTTTCAAATTTAAGCAGTGGTTCATTACCAGTGTAGCTTGGTTCTGAAAGGGTTACCCACTCATCATTTTCATTGAGGTATTCAACCTTAGCGTTGTTGAAGGTATCACGAGGATTTGCTTGAGTTCCCATTGCAAAGGTCAAGTTTTGAACTGGAACAGCCTTATTAAATTTCAAACCAATGTAGTCACCAGTTTGAATGCTGTTTGGTGATTTGATCAAAGCATGTGTTCCTAAATCACCATCAGTCACTTCAGCAAGTCCACCTTCGACACCTGTACGGTTTGTGATAAAGGTACTAAGGACTTGGTCAGGATGCAAGGCTTTTTGAACTTCTGTTGCGAGGATTTCACGAAGTCCAAGCAAGAATGGACGGATATGTTGAACACCCAACTCAGCTCTTTCATCATGGTCTACATAATGGAAGGTATAAGTTTGAGACTGTTCATAAAGTTTTAATCCCTTATAGTAACTATCCCAAAGTTTTGCAGAATCGTTCTTTTCGATAGCTTCTGTACCATCAAGGAGAGCACTCAATGCGTCCATTTGGTCAATGGTATTATCCAACCAGTAGTGGATTTGAGCACGCATCTTTTCATCACCAGATGCTTTATAAAGTTGAGCTGCTGCTTTTAGTTTAGCAAATTCTGCACGCAAGCCTTCACGCTCTGCACCGACATCTTGACCAGCTTTCAACTTAGACATAAAGGCATCCAATTTCGGTGCAAGTTCAACAGACTCTTCCAACTTCACAACACGACCATCCATGTTTTGGTTGATCATGTGTTTACCAAGTTCACGGAAGGCAAGAGATGTTTCACTATCTGTAAACTTACCGTTTTCAACAAAGTTGAAGGCGATGTCATTCACTCTCTTAGCTTCTTCTTCTGATTTCCATTGTTTCCATGCATATTGGGCTGCTGAGAAGAGGGCAATCTTAGAAGGCTCAGATTGTTGCATTGGGTTCAACATGATACCTGAAAGGAGACTTGGATCTACATTTGGATGAAGGAATTTCTCACCGCCACCCAAAATCAAGTGTTGTTTAGAGTTATCTGTAACAGGCCAGTTTACCCATAGAGAAACTGGTCGGTAGGTCTTACCTCCTGCAGTCAGGTTATTCTTAAGGTTAGAGAGGAAGCTTTCAGACACTTCACCCCAAATCTTACCACCAGTAAGGGTCATAGAAGTTGAAGTTGGAAGGTTTTCATTTAGAGATTTCAACTCATCTTCACGTCCATTACCCCAATATTGACCTGGAACGAAGATCATTTCCTTACGAAGACCAACATAAGTTGCTTGTTTTTCAGTCAACCAGTCTGTCATGTCCTTCATCAAGCGGTTGTAGCTATTGTAGCCACCAACTGGACTTGGAGCGTCATCAGCTAGGATACCGAACTCACGAACACCGACATCCATCAATTGAGTGAATTTAGCTTTAATTGTTTCAAGGTCTTTTTGGTAGTCAGCATCGTTGCCAAAACGGATACGGTTGTTCATGAATGGGTGAATGGTCCAAACATAACGAGTCTTGTTTTGGTTTCCGACACGCGCCAATTCACGGATTTCTGCTAATTTTTCTTCTGGATAAAGTTCACGCCATTTCTTGTTGTGGTATGGATCATCTTTTGGTGCAAAGAAGTATTGAGTCAACTTCAAGTCACCACCATAACGCATCAACTCAGCACGATCAGCATTGCTCCAAGGGTTACCATAGTATCCTTCGATAAAGCCACGGTTCTTAATTTCAGCGAAGTCTTCAACTGTTACATTACGCAAGACTGGAGCTTCACTTTCATTAAGCATGTGTTTGAGAGTTGTCAAACCGTAGAAGACAGCATCTGTATCCTTACCGACGATAGAGATTGTATTGTTCTTGATTGACAAGGCATAGGCATCAATCTTATCAAAGAGTCCTTGAGAAATGCCAGACACTTCTTTTTCAGCCTGTGAATTTTGACCATGAACCCCAAGGTAAATGTTGGTAGCACCTGCCACTGCTGTTTGACTGCTTGTGTATGAGATTTGATGATCTTGTAGGACACTCTTCAAGCGATTACGAGTATAGATATCTAATTGATCACCCATGACAAGATTGACTTGTTTATGGAGTTTCGTAACACCTTCATCGTAAGTTACTTTTTGTGGTGTTGGGAAGACCTTGTACTCTTTCTTGAGATAATCCTGACTTTGGGCTGCTGCGGCAACTGCTTCGTCACTTGTAGGTTTCGTAGCTACAAAGCTATCAGCAAGTTCAGTTGTACCATCGCCCATTTCCTCAACTTTAGGTTTTTCTGGTGTCACAGGTTTTTCTGGAGTTTCAGGTTTTTCTGGTGTCACAGGTTTCTCTGGACTAACTGGCTCTTCCACCTTGTTAGTAGAAACTGGTTTCAGAAGTTGAATTTCTGCAGCACTACCAAATCCTGCAGCACCAGCTAGAACTTTAAATTCTACCTTATCGGTTTCAATGGCATCAAAGTTAACTGTTTTCTCTTTGGCATTGTTTTCCCAATTTCCTGAAGCAACTTTAACCATTTGACCATCTTTTTGAGCATAGATTTCATAAGATGTCACAACACCGTTGCCTCCACCTGGACGTGGAAGATAAGTCAAACCATTAACTGTTTCAGCTGCTTTCAAGTTCATTGCCACTGTAAATGGAGCCTGATGACCAGACCATTTTGAATGCCAGAAGGTATTTGGATCATTGTCAAAGGCTTTTTCGACTGGACCTTCTGCATTGGTTCCTGGTAATTCTTGACTTGTTGCAAAAACTGTAAAATGATCATTTGGAATCAAACGTGGGTTTACAAATGCTTCATTTGACAACTCAGCACTATGCAAGATTCCTTTGAAGCCACCAATTGTTTCAAGTGGTAAGACTAAGCTATTATGAGCCAAACGTGGATTAGCTGGATTTGCAATCCGTTCAACCTTTTCACCGTCCACATAAACTTCAGTCACTTGAGGTTTGGTTACGACAGAAATTTGATAACGTTTGTTCTTTTCAAGTTTCTTGTTAAATTGAATATGGAATTGTTCAAAAGTATAGGCAAGGTAGCCATCTTTGTCCGCAAGATAGAGTTGATTGTTTCCGCTTGTTGAGAAGGTTTGCTCGCCATCACCAGTCACTGTCACATCCAATTTCAAGACATGACTTGGTCCAGCATCACCAACTAGGCCTTCGATAGTGCTATCTTTTTCGAAATTCAAACCTGCTTCAGTCTTCTGTACTTTCTTAGCAAGATAATCTTTGACAGTCTCAGGATTAATCTTGAACAAGTCTTCTTCAGCTACGGTCTTATCTGGATTAGATTGAGGTGCATAAACACTTGCTGGTTGAACACGTTCTGCATAGGTCTTGGCTGCACGGTCTGAACCCCAAGTGCGTTCTGCAGTTGATTGCATACTCTTGAAGAAGCGTTTAAAGATATCATAAGAAGTGAGTCCAGTTTCATGGAGGTCAATATTATCATTCCATACTGCATGACCACCACCAAGGATATTTGGATTAGAGGCTTCTAAGCGTGGTCCTCCACCTGTTGAGAAGTCATTTGGTGTCCAGCGATTGTATTGTGTTTCATAGTTTGCATAATCTCCATATCCACCTTGACTATTGCTACCACTTGGAACACTATAGGTTGGAATATCTGTGATATTGATAATCTTAGCACCTTGAGCAATTGCAGCCGCTGGACGTTGCCAACCAATACTCCAGATATCAACTTCTACATCTTTCCAATCTACAGGTGTAGTTCCTTGTTTGGCACTGAGGGAACCCCAAATACGCGGTGTCAAACCTTTGCCTTTGATGTACTGGATCATATCGTTGACATAGCGACGATAGCTTTCTGGATTTCCATAATATTCATCTGTACCGATATGAACTGTAGATACGCCATGGAGAGGTGCGTCTTCACCATCGAGCAATTTATCATAGACTGATTTGACAAAAGCAAGAGTTTCTTCGTACTTGTTATCCAAATCTAGCATAGCCACACGCTCTACATTATGTTTTCTCGCACTAAGCTGACCTTTATACATCAAGTCTGGACGAACTTTAACAAATGAAAGGGCGTGACCTGGTGTGTCAATTTCAGGAACAAGATTGATATGTAAAGCTTTGGCCAACTTGATGATTTCTTGCATTTCTTCCTTAGTGTAATGCTCGTCAGATGTTAATTTTTCACCATTTTTACCAACAACATCAGTCTCTACACGGAAGCCTGTCTTAGCTTTTTTGAGGACATAGTCTAGTTCTTCATCTTGAGAAAGATTTTTACCAGCCAAGTGATCTTTTAAGAAGATATAGTTATCATTCAAGTGCAACTGAAGATCGTTCATCTTGTAGTAAGCCATGTTGAGCATGATGTCTACAAGCGTATCATAAGGAATAAACTTACGACCTGTGTCTAGCATAAAGCCACGGTGGCTAAAGCTTGGGAAGTCACGGATTTCTCCGTTTTGCAAATCATTTTCGCCCATTTGTAGAAGAGTACGAGTTGCGTAAAAGGCTCCTGCGTTGGTTGCAGCTTCTACAGTAATAACACCATCTTTTACAGTGATACCATAGCCTTCTTTACCATAACCCTTATCTTCAACCTTTTTAAATTCAATCCGTTTTTGAGCTGTTTGATCACCTGTAGCGATTTCTAGCCCACGACTTTCAAGGTCAGTCTGATAGAATTTAGCTTCTTGACCAAATCCAGAATCGCCAACTGAAATCACAGTATCAGCTGTAATAGAAGTTTTTCCTTCAGTTCCATACCATTGTTGAACTGCTGGAGCAACTGCTGGTTTAGTGCCAACGCCTTCGTCTGCATGTAAGCCTTTAATAAGGACTTCAAATTCTTTTGTGAAGGTATGAGTATCCTTGACTTGTTGGACCATGACCTTAACAGTTTGATCTGTTAAGGGTTTATAGATTTTGTTATTTAGGTCAACAACACCCTGTTTGTTGCTACCAATCAAGCTGACTTGACCTGGTAATTTAGGCAAGATAAGAGATTTTCCATCTTCAGCAACAGCTAATTCTGTCACTTGGCGAATATCTGTTGGTTTGCTAGCGTCTGGAATGTTTGAGTAGGCACGAATTTCTTGAATCCCAACATTTTTCCAATTCATTGTACCAGCTTGATAGTCTGTAATTTCAAGTTTAAGGTATTTGGCTTGGATAGCTTCTTTCAAGTCAATTTTTTCATCAAGAAGAGGATTCCCTGTTCTTTGATAAGCCAACTTCCATTCTTTAACTCCTGAACCATTCACATCATCCTGGCCGGCGTAATAGAGGTTCCATGACTTGATATTAGGATCATTTTGTTCACCACGAACGCGGCGGTCCCAATCAATCTCAACATGCTTAATCACTGTTGTCTTTTCAAGAGTAAATTCGATTGTTGGTTTCTCAACGTTTTGGTCAGTAGCCCAACGAGTATCAGGTTTTCCGTCAATCGCCTTTTCTGCTGTGTATTGTGTGTTGGCTTCATGGTTTGATGCTGTAGCAGAAGCTTTTTCTAAATGATTGACATCTGGTGTATCTACTACATCTTTAGTCGCAGGACTTGCAGCTGGTTTCGCTTCAGAAGCTGCTTCCTCTTTTGGATTTGTAGCTGGTTTTGAAGCTACTTCTTCCTTAGGAGCAGGAGTTTCAGTTGGTTTTGGAGTAGTTGTTTCAGCTGCAGTTGCCCCAGTTTCTGACCCTGCAGGTTGTTCATCTACAGTTCCAGCACTTGCTTCTGCTTTTTCAATAGCTGCTGCTATATCTGCTGGCAGTTTATCCAGAGGCTGAGCCTGTGTTACCGTACCTTCTGTCTCTGCAGGTCCTTCTGTTTCAGCAGCTTGAACCATACCAGTTCCAAAGATACTGGCACCAATCATAACAGAAGCTGCGCCGATTGTAAATTTACGTATACTGTAATGACACCGTTTCTCAAAAAAATGTTTTCCCATTTTTTCCTATTTCCTTTCATACGCTCACAAGGAGTAAGCGCTATCATTCCCCTTTAGAAAAAGAGAGGACCTAGAGGGTCCTCTCTGGGTTTTCTTTTTCTCCACTACAGTGATTGTGGAGTTTTAAGCTCTCTTTTATTGAAAACTTTTTATTTTTTAATCTTCTTTTCTCTTTGCAAGAAATAGAGCAGACATTGCTAGACTGAGGCTGGCAAGGAAGAAGAGATGATCTGACTTGCTAGTACCAGTTTCTGGAAGTTTATCCTTCGCTTCTTGTTTAGCTGCTACTTCCTTCATTTCTGGTTTAGCAGTATCATCTGATTTCTGATCGAGTTTTTGTACTGCTGCATCCTGTGGTTTATGATCCAGTTTCTCTGTTGATGGAGTCTGTACTTGACTTCCAGGTTCCTCAGTTAATGGAGTTTGTGGTTTATGACCTGGTTCTCCTACTGATGGCGTTTGTGGTTTAGAAACTTGTTTATAAACTACTGCAAAATGTCCTAGCTGACTAGTTGTAAACTCAACTGTACCTTGACCATTTGTAAAGCTTACTGCCTCACCTGATGCAGTGTAGTATACTCCAGCTACTTCACTAGAAACTGGAAGTCGAACAAGCACTACACCCTTCGCTTGAACCTCATGCTTATCTTTATCAACTAAATGAAGAGCATAAGCATCAAATTTCACACCTTGTAGACTTTGGTCTGTTACTTTTTGAACTTTAAGATTAAGATCTGTAGCCAAATCTCTTGCTAGTCCTGCAACTACAACTCCTGTAGTCTTATCTGACAAGACACGAACACCTTCAGTTGGTTTTTCTACAGTAGGTGCGGCTTGATCACCTGCTGTTCCAATCGCACCTGTATACTCTGGTACTTCATGGACAGCGGCTTCAGCTCCATTTACACCTCCAGTAAATTCTGGTACTTCGTGGATAGCTACTTCATTTCCTGCGGTTCCCTCAACTTCATTGTATTCTGGAACTTCATGAACAGCGGCTTCAGCTGCATTCACACCTCCAGTAAACTCTGGTACTTCATGGATTGCGGCTTCAACACCATTTACACCACCTGTGAATTCTGGAAGGTCAACAACTGGCGCAGCTTCGTCACCCTTGCTTGAAGTTGGAGCTTCAGGTTTAGGTTCTGGAGTTGGTTCTGGATCTGGAGTTGGAGTAGGTGTTTGGTCTTTCAATTGGTCGAGATAATTTGCAAAGAATTCAAGCATTCTATTTGTTAAGAGATGATTATCTGTTGCAAATTTCATGCTGGCAACAACACTTGCTACTTCCTCTTGATTACTTTTATCAGTCAATTTTTGAGCTTTTGCCAAGGCTGCTTCATAGGCTGTAGTGTCAAGACCAGTTTCAGCAACCTGTGGACGAGCGAAGATCAATTCTGCAGCTGATTGATATTGGTTTTCTGTATCACCGTAGGTTCTTGTTCCAGTTAGAACAATCTTTTTAGCCTTGATAGTCTTACCAAAGTCAATATCTTTTGGTTTATTATTGTTAGCCCAATTGGTTGCATTGAAGGTATGTTCCTTACCTGTTTCATCAGTAACCACAAGAGTGACATCTCTCAAGTTACCATTTGATCCTGAACCACGTGGAACGTAACGGAAGCCAGTAATTTCAGTTGGTTCCTTCAAGACCATAGTTGCAGGTTTACCAACATCTCCTCCGCTCCATGATGTATGCCATAGGCTAGAAACGTTGCCATCAAAGGCATTTTCAAGACCTTCACCAGCCTGAGCAGGAGCTGTAAGACTTGCAAAGTCATCTGCTACAAGAGCTGTTTTCTTCATCACTAAAGCGTCTTTAAGAGCATTGACCTTAGCAATTTCAGACTTAGCTTCTTCTACACTGATATCATCATCTGCTTGACTGAGGTTGAAGACAGCTTCTTTCAAAGCATCCATTGTTTCTTTAGTGTAGTTAGTCATCGCAACAGTTGGAAGATAGTTCTTGACAGCATTTTCTGTCATCATCTTACCAGTCAAGACAATTTCTTCGATTTGAAGTCTGTCCATGATGAAGTCATTGTAGCCACGGAAGTTAGCATTACCACCTGAGTCTCCGCGAGTGTTGCTTGCATTGCCTGTAGAGTAGATACCTACCCATGTATCGCCAGTTTCCGCACCTGTTACTAGGAAGGTTGCACGTTTCGCTTTCTTAGAATCTGTCCAAGTATTTGGCAATTCATGCATTTCCAAATTACTTGCTTGTCCAGATTGGAATTCTCCCTTACCGACTACAAAGGCGTAAGTATTGTCAGATCCAGCTTCATAGTCAAATGTAATACGGTAGGTCTTGCCTGCTTCAAAGCGGAAGTTTTGTGGAATTGTTTGGTAAACCAAGTTACGACGACTTACAAGTCCATTTGTCTTGAGTGACCAATTTCCTTCGATAACGTCATCAACTTTCTTGCCATTCCAATCACGTTGTGTGTATGGTCCATGTTTTTCAGACAAGTGAGTACGGTTGTCTTCAACGCCTTCGATACCACCGATGACAAATGGGAAGATACCTTGTCCGACATTTTCAAAGTCTTGTTTGAAGACGCCTGTTGCAGTATCGTGACCGTCACCGTACATATTTGATTCATTTTCAAAGGTACGAATTTCATCGAAGTAAGTTGCTTCATCGCCTGCTTCACGACTCAAGGTCAAGGTTACGTTTGATACATCTGAACCTGTTGTGAAGAATGCATACATGTTTTGGAAGTAACTTGTGTTATCAACTGTTGCATTGCTTCGACGAGTATTGTGAGCATAGGCTTTTACATAGTTAAGTGCTAGTGACTTGTTAGTGTAGTTGGTTACTTCTTTTTCACCAGTATTAACGGTAATACTTGCTTTAGCATTACTACGGTTGTCGACACCGACATACACTGCGTATTTCGTATTTGGTTTCAAGCCAGTCAATTTTTGAGTAAGACTAACTTTTTCTTTATTACCTTGGATGCGGAGCATTTGGTTTGCACCTTGAGACTTCACGATTTCAGCCTTAGAAGCATCTCCCGAAATCTTCCAATGATCCAAAGATTCACTGTTAAATCCTTGGTCATAGATGTGCATTCCTTCACTCCATGACATTTCTGGATTTGTTTGTTTAGAACGATAGAGAACATATGGCTGATTTGCAGTGAGGTCAAGGGTAATCTTACCGTCTTTCACGGCAACTTCTTTTTCCTCAGTCTTACCTTGGTCAGTTAGTTTATAAAGGTAAACCTTACCATTTGCCCAGTCGCTAGGAAGTGTCCAAGTTGTTTCACCTGCTTCAGTATTGAAGTAGTACATTTTTTCCTTGTCACTCTCAAGCTTATTACCATTTGCATCCCAGTTCCAAGGAGTCAAGTAAGCTGAACCGTCTTGGATGACACGTCCGTTGAGCGTTACTGTACGTTCACGGTATTGTGGACTGTTGACATCATTAGATTTACGAGTTACCACAACTTTGTTATTTGCAGCATCGACCAACTCGACTTTCATTTCTGGAGTCCATTTATAGGTACTACCATTATCAGACATGGTTACTGGTTTGCCATCTTCCCATTTGCTGACTGTGAAGTGTTGGAAGTACTTAGTCATAACGTCATGAGCAAACAAGTTTGTTACATAACCGTTATAATCACTACGTCCTTGCCATCCTTCAAAGTCCTTCATGCTATAACCGCCTAGAAGTGGGTAGTCAGCTGCACCACCATAACTTCTGTAGTCACCAACCCAAGAATCTTTTTGGTGGTTACGGATAAAGCGAGTGATGGCACTGTTAATACCTTTATTTGTATAGCCACCGTATGTCAAGTCAGCTGCCCAGTGTTGGAAGGTAGAATCATATTCACCACCATGGCCCCACTCAATAGCAAAGCGCCAACCTTGTTTGTTAATTTCTTTCGCAATAACGTGAGTTGCCCAGGCACCGTTGTCACCTGATTGACCGTTACCCCATACGTCGACGTAGATGAAGTCTAGACCTTCACCCAACTCTTTCTTCAACTCTTCCCAACGAGCTAGACGCCCATGAGCGAGGTCATAACCAGCATCAATGTTGATACCTTGGTCAAGCCAGTTCCAACCGTAGCTATAGCTACCATCTGCATTTTTACGAAGAATATCTTCATTAAAGTATTTAGACTCTGGATAAGTTTCTGAAGCGTTGACGTGGATACCGAGGTGGGCACCATATTTCTTAGCTTTCTCAATAAGAGTCTTAAAGTCTTCAACACCACCGATACGTTTACCGATGTCCGCATAGTTCAAGTGTCCAGAGTCATGTCCTTCACTTCCGTATCCCTTAAGCAGTACACCTTGGCCAAGACCATCGGTATGGAGGTTGATCTTCTTGATACCATCCAAGGTCATGAGGAATGGGTTTTGCGCTTGTGAACCAAAGTTCATAGCGATACGGTAAGCAGTAATGTCTTTAACTTTTTCCCAACCTTGAGGGTTGTTCATGATGCTACGGTAAGCAATCGCACCATCTTGCCAGTCAACCTTATGGTCAGCATTGGCATCTTCAGTGATGACAACTTTTGCACTTGGAAGTTCTTGAGTGTATGCTGGGAAGACAACTCCATTGTGCGCTTTTTCCCATTGCCATTCAGAGCTATGAATTTCCACGTAGTTAGCATTGCCAATCGTATTCTTATAAGCTGTCAAACGTGTCCAGTCGTAAGAACCACCACCGTAGCTATTTTGTGAGTTACTCCATACACCTGCTGCAAGTTTGTCTGTTGAAACAAATCCGTACATGTAGCCTTTGGCTAATTCTTTCATTGGATTTGTTACTTCGATATGGTCATCACCACTGACGTGAGTATTGTTTGACATGGTTGCCCCATCAAACTTAGCTCCCGCTTGGTCGCTTGAAACAGATACCAAGGCATTTCCTAGGAAGCTGATTGAAGAAAGTAATTTACGTTCGTCATCAATCTTTTGTCCTGGTGTAACTTGGTTATGGTTGACAATCTTAGTCACATCAAAGTGAAGTTGGTTGTCCACCACTTGCAAACGAACTGTCATATCTGCATTGATGAGGTTTTCCTCATCACGGAGTTTCATTTCATACTCGGCAGTCGTTGCATTGACCTTCTTATAGGTAACTTCAGGAGTCACAGCGTGTTTATTAATCACAACTTGATTAATCGGTTGCACTTGACCTGGAAGCTTGTTGCCATTGAGGACGTACTCTTTAATACGTGGGAAGGCTTGGTCGATGACTGCTTTCAATACTGTAGATTCGATAGTGTCGTATTTGACATTGCTATCATCTACTGTGTCGCCCTTTTCTTTTTCAGCGGCTTCTTGATCGTTTTTCACACCTTCTTGATCATCAGTTTTGACATTGACAATGGTACGTTCGCTGCTGTTATAGGTTCCAGCTTTAAGAACGATTTTCTTCTCATCTTTGAGTTTGTCATTAACTGCAGATGGCAAGGTAACTGTGTCAAAGAGTTTGACATCGTTGTTAGTTGCATTGAGCTGTCCATCTGATTTAAGGCTGATGGTCAAGTGGTTCTCAGAACCATTTACTGGAGCTGCAACACGTCCACCTTGGTACCAAAGTCCACTTCCATTTGACTTGTATTCCCAGAACCATCCACCTTGGTCGTAACCTACAAAAACATTGTTATCAGTGTCTTTGAATTTCATGAAGACACCGAAGCGAGATTTACCTGTTTCAGATTCTTCTTTAAAGGTCAAATCAACAGTGGCATTTCCATTAGCATCGACTGTCAAACCATCTTTTTCAAACAAGGCTGGTTTCTTACCATTGTCATTTTGAGCAGTTGAAGCTAGTTGGTTGTAACGAACTCCATTTTCTTCACGGATTGTTACTGTTCCCTGTTGGTCTTTATTTTCAACTGTTTTCCATTCTGGAGTAACTTCTTTTGATTCAGTCGGTTTATTCTCAGCTGGTTTATTCTCAGCTGGCTTGTTTTCAGCAGGTTTATTTTCTGCTGGCTTGTTCTCAGCCGGCTTGTTTTCAGCAGGTTTATTTTCTGCTGGTGTTTCTGCTTTTGGCTTATCTTCCTTAGGTTTATCCTCTTTTGGTTTTTCTTCCTTGTCCTCAACTTGTTTATCGAGAGCATCTAGACCAGCTGGTTTCGTTGTTTCAATACCCTTGATGTAGTTTTGAATCCACTCTAGCTGAGCAGGTGAGAAGAGAATACCTCCACTACGTTTACCAGATACACCATTTTGGTGAATACCAATCAATTTCCCATTTTCATCGAAAATACCGCCACCACTAGCACCTGGTTCACTTCCTTGATAGCTAATGCCACGAACACCTTCTCCGTGATTATTAATATCCTCAACAGTTGTATTCAAAATTGGATCAAGTTCTCCTTTTGGATATCCAAATACGTGAACCTTATCTCCTACCTTAGTTGTTGCAGGCTTGTCAGTCACTTCAACTGGTGCATTTGCAAGAGGTGTACGAAGCTTAACGATTGCCAAGTCATTTTTATATCCTTTGAGGAATCCTTCACGGTCCCAGTGTTTTACATCATTTTTACTGAATTTGACGTCTGGAGCGCCTTGGTAAGAAATTGTATAAACATCGTCATCACTTTCAACATTATCAGCTACCTTACGATTATTGCCATCTGGAACATCTTTGATAAAGTTATGAGAAACAGACAAAACGAGATTTTCCCCGATAACAATACCACTACCGAGCCCAGCAGAGCTTTTAATTTCGACAGTTGCACCGTAGTTTAATACCCCATTTTTTGTTTTAGCTACTTCTTCTGGAACTAAGCTTTTATCTTCTTTTTCTAGTTCTTCTTTTGAGGCAGTGCGGCCATTTTCTTCAGCCTTATCAAGTTTTCCACGTAGTTCTTCAGGAAGAGTATCTGAAGCTGCTGAGCTTGTTGCAGTTGCAGTTTCTTTTTCTTTTGCCAGCAATTCTTCTTCAGTCTTTGGTCCTTCAGTTACTTCAGGAGAACCTTGGTCTTCACCAGGTTTTGGTGCTTCAAAGTCATGCCCATCATCCTCTTTAGCATTGGCAAGAGCTGTCGCCAAATCAGCTGGCATGGTCGCTGTTGAACCTGTTTGTGCAGAATCTGCGAGAACAGTGCTAGTTCCAAAGAAAGCTGCACCAATCATAACAGAAGCAACCCCTAATGAAAATTTCCGAATACTATATTTGCAACGTTTTTCAAATAATCCTTTATCCATCGGTTTTTTGTTCCTTTCAGTTTACCAGGTAAGCGTTTGCATTTTATTTTTAAAAAATATCCTCCTCAATTTTTAAACACTACTGGATAAACATATAATTTTTTCTATACCAATTTAATATATCAAAAACAGTTTAAAAAATCAATAGTTTAATAGGTAAAACTAGTAAAAGTAAAATCCGATTATTAGGCAAGTCTGAAACGATTTTCAGATGGCCTTATTTCTAAAGAAATCGCTATAAAAAAGGAAACTTCATCGTAAAAGTTAGACCATTTTTGACTAACTTTTCAATAAAGTTTCCATGCATTTTTATACTATTTTTACGTTTTTTATTGTTGTAAAACCTTTCGTGGCTTCGTTCCTTCTGCTGGACCAATAACCCCAGCCATCTCTAATTCTTCCATCAAGCGAGTTGCTCGGTTAAAACCAACTGATAATCTACGTTGAATCATGGATGCGCTCGCTTTTTGAGTTTCAATGACCAGAGCCTTAGCTTCTTCAAATAGCGGATCTCCACCTTCATCTCCTGTGCCAGACTCACCTTCTGTCTCAGAAACCTCTCCGGGATCAAAGCTTTCATCATAATCGGCATCTGCTTGAGCCTTGATAAAGCTAACAATACGTTCCACATCATCATCCGAGATAAAGGAGCCTTGCAAGCGTACAGGGTGATTTTCATCGATTGGTTTGAAGAGCATATCCCCTCGACCAAGCAATTTCTCCGCGCCATTTTCATCCAAAATCGTACGTGAATCCGTTCCAGAAGATACAGCAAAGGCTACACGAGACGGTACATTGGCCTTAATCAAACCAGAAATAACATCCACCGACGGACGCTGGGTCGCGAGGATCATATGAATACCAGCTGCACGCGCCTTCTGTCCAAGACGGATAATGGCATCTTCTACTTCCTTGCTGGCTACCATCATGAGGTCAGCCAACTCATCGACAATCACGACAATCAAAGGAAGAGGTACTTGTTTGTACTCAGATTGAGCGTTGAATTCCTCCACCTTGGCATTGAAACCAGCAATATTACGAACCCCAATTTTGGCAAAGAGTTCATAACGGTTTTCCATCTCATCTACGACTTTTTGAAGGGCCTTGCTGGCCTTACGAGGATTCGTCACGACCGGAATCAAGAGGTGTGGAATATCATTATAGACTGATAACTCAACCATCTTCGGATCCACCATCATAAACTTGACTTGGTCTGGACGTGCCTTCATGAGAATACTTGCAATGATACCATTGACTGCAACAGATTTACCAGAACCTGTCGAACCAGCTACTAGCAAGTGAGGCATTTTAGCTAGGTCAAAACTACGAGCTGTACCATTAACGGCTTTCCCAAGAGGAATTTCTAGCAGATTTTCAGGTTTAGTTTGCGATTGTTCCCAGAGTTCTCGGAAAGATACGGTCGCAATTTCAGAGTTAGGCACTTCAATCCCGACCAAGGATTTCCCTGGAATTGGAGCTTCGATACGGACATCTTTCGCAGCCAAGGCCAGAGCCAAGTCATCTGCTAGATTGGAAATGCGATTGACACGAACACCAACTGCTGGCTTGACTTCGTACTTGGTAACTGATGGACCGATTTCAGCACGTTCAACCGTTACCTTGATACCGAAACTCGCAAAGGTTTCTTCCAAAATTTTGATATTTTCTCGTACGATTTTCTTTTCTTTTGACTGATCTTTTGGTTTATCAGGTGCAAAGAGTTGCAAGCTTGGAAGTTTGTATTCCAAGGCTTTTTTAGCAGAAAAATCTACCTCAACATCCTCATCATCTAAGAACTCAGCTTCCTCTGGAATATCAACTTCGTTAGGAAGATCATAGTCTGCTTGCGGGAGAATAATTTCAGGTTCTACCCATTCTTCCTCTGGAAGGGGTGGTAAATCATCAAAGTGAACAGGGGAAGCTTCTAAAATCTCGCCAGTTTCCATATCAACAGGAGGTATATCCAATAAGGCTTGCTCTGCTTGTTCTTTTTCTAGTCTTTCCTGTTCCTCTGCTTCCTTACGAGCTTTTTCTTCTTCCCGTTTGATGAAGCGTTCTTGTTTCTTCAGCTCGCGTCGCTCCATCCAAAGTGCAAAACGTGCTCCAAGAAAATCAGCAACGTCATAGACAGACCAGGGACTAACTAGAAGAGCACCGATCAAGATTAAGATGGCTCCGATAAAGTAAGTACCAATATTTGAAAAAAGAAAGGCGACTGGAATATAAAGGGCAACACCTAGCAGTCCTCCTCCAGCAAAGCTAGTCACACGAAAACCTGTCAAATCTGTCAAAACTTGGGCTAAAGTCCCCTTAAAGACAGACTGCTCTATGCCATATTTCCATACAAGATAAGCTTCAAAAATCAGCAATAAGCCTGAAAAAACGCAAAGAAAACCTGAGATCAGACCTTCTTGCTTCCGAATCCATTTGAAGAAAAAAAGATAGACTAGGACGACAAAAATGACCAGATAGGCCAGACTTCCTACTAATAGACGAATGAGATTATAAAGGGTGAGTCCCACTGCTCCTAATTTCAGGGCAGCGAACATTAAGCAAAAAGCTATGACTAAGGAAATTAACATCCTTTGGATAGCTTGCTTTCTTTCTAATTCAGCTTTTGACGGTCTCCGTCTTGTTTTACTTGTATTTTTGTTTGCCATGCTTCTATTATACCATATTTCAGAAACATCTAGAGAAATCAAAAAAATGACTGCATCTACTAGACACAATCATCTTTCGTTGATAATTCTGAATTTTCTATTCTATATGATTTTTCAACAACCTTGTCTCACTACTTCTTCAAAAATCTAATTGCTGATTTTCTTGCCTTCTCAATCTTTTCGATTTCCAACTTCTCTACAGCAGATGTAGGAATCCATTTTTTCCCAAATAAAACTTGAGCTGCTTCTATCATCAGAGCACAAGCCCGAAAGTCCTTTTCTTCTGCAATAGCTTCACCAAATAAATCCTTTGTTTTCTCCATCAAGACTTCTTTTTCAACTTGATGAAAAGATAATTGCATCAAACTACTGGCAGACCAGGCACGACAAAGTGCATCTTTGTCAGTCAAGAGATGTTGTCCTAAGATTTCTATCTCACTTGTTGAACCGATCCAACCAAGGGCAATGATTAACTTTCTACGATTTGAAGCTTCTGAACTAGGTAAAAGAGAGATTAGAACAGGAAGTACTTGCTTGCAAGAAGACGCATAAAAATCTCTATGTCTTGTTTTGGAGAGGATCTTCGCTAGAAGATATACAATCAAAACGCGTTGACTCTCTGCTTCCTTTTGATCGAGAATTTCCAAAAGATAATCGATTCCCTCCTGCCCATGCTGGTCAAAACTTGCTTCAAAATTCAGTTCAGTTTCTTCCTCCCAATCTTTGCAAATGAGCTCAAAATGAAAGGCAAGTTCTGGACTTCTGCCTAAATCAGCTATAAAATGAATTCGTTTAGAATCAGGAAAATTCTCCTCCAGCAAGCTGGCATAGGTCTCTTGTAACTCTTCTTTTGTAAGATTTTGGTGAGGGATATTTTCTTTCACTAATTTGTCGATTTCTTCTTTTCTAGAATCACTCATGACACTTTTCTCCTCTAAGGTATTTGTAGAACTTTAGCATTCTGTCATTTATACTCTTCGAAAATCAAATTCAAACCACGTCAGCGTCGCCTTACCGTACTCAAGTACAGCTTGCGGCTAGCTTCCTAGTTTGCTCTTTGATTTTCATTGAGTATTAAA
>NZ_AJML01000006.1:0-24527 GCF_000259525.1 Streptococcus sp. SK140
GGAGTGGACGAACACCCATGACTTCATCATAACCTTCTTCAGTCATGTATTCTTTAGCTGCATCGCTCACTGCCAAGTCGATTTCTTTCTTAGCAAGTGTCTTATTGACATCAACCAACATCAAATCCACAATCTTAGAAAGGTCTTCCTTGCTCAAGTGTGAGAATTCAATCACAGCGTTGAAACGGTTGAGGAACTCTGGACGGAAGTATGGTTTCAAACGATCCATGAGCTCTGGTTTGTCCGCATCTTCTGTCAAGTTGGCTTCATAACCAAAGCCAGCATTTGAAGTTGCGATAATCACCGTATTCTTGAAGTTTACCGTGTTACCTTGACCGTCTGTCAAACGACCATCATCCAATACTTGAAGAAGAAGAGTAATCACTTGAGGGTCTGCCTTTTCAATCTCATCAAGAAGGACGATTGAGTATGGATTACGACGAACACGTTCAGTCAAGGTATTGTTATTGTCATCGTAACCAACATAACCAGCAGTAGTACCAATCAATTTAGAAACGGCTGTGCGGTCGCTGTATTCAGACATATCCAAACGAATGATGGCATCTTTCGTTCCGAACATATCAAGAGCTAATTGTTTAGCCAACTCAGTCTTACCAACGCCAGTAGGTCCTACAAAGAGGAAGCTACCGATTGGGCGATTTCCTTCATCAAAACCTGCACGGTTACGACGAATAGCACGTGCCACTGCTTCAACGGCTTTATCTTGACCGATAACCTTAGTTTGCAAACGGTGGCCCATATCTTTCAAACGTTCAATATCAGTTGCACCCATTTGTGAAACAGGAATACCTGTCATACGTTCAACAGACTCAGCTACATCATTAACTGTTGCTGTAACCTTATGATCTTCAGTATGGTTGGCAATTTGTTTTTCAAGTTCTTCGATACGAATTTTTGCATTAAGGGCTGCTTCGTAATCTTCTTTAGCAGCTGCAGCTTCTTGTTTAGCTTTTTCTTCTTCAATTTCATGTTCCACAGCATGTACATCTGTCACTGGGTGTTGTGCTGCCAAGTGAGCAGCTGTCACATCGACCAAGTCGATAGCCTTATCTGGCAAGCTACGTTGTGGAATGTATTGAACAGAATAATCAACAGCAGCTTTCAATACTTCATCTGGCAAGATAACATTGTGGTGTTGTTGATAAAGATCACGAATACCTTGAAGAATCTTGAAAGTATCTTCAGCAGATGGAGCATTAACTTTTACTTCGTTGAAACGACGAGCAAGGGCAGCGTTTTTCAAGATTGTATTACGGTATTCATCTTGAGTTGTTGCACCAATCACTGTCAATTCCCCGCGTGAAAGAGCTGGTTTCAAGATATCAGCAAGACCTTTAGATCCTTGACCATCCCCTGTGCTACCTGCGCCAAGGATTTGGTGAATTTCGTCGAAGAAGAGGATAATATTTCCAGCTTCTTTGACTTCGTTTACCAAGTTTTGAATGTTTTCTTCAAAGCTACCACGGTATTGAGTACCAGCTTCAAGTCCAGAAATATCAATAGAAATGATTTCTTTGTTCTTGATTGCTGCTGGAACGTCACCATTCACAATAGCTTGAGCCAATCCTTCAACTACTGCCGTTTTACCAACACCAGCATCCCCAACAAGAACTGGGTTATTCTTTGTACGACGAGAAAGGATTTCAGATGTTTCTTGAATTTCCTTGTTACGTCCAATAACCGGATCTAACTTACCTTCACGCGCTTCTGCTGTTAAGTTACGTCCAAGTTTTGCAAGAATGCCATCTTGTTTCATAGCTTTACCTTGAACATACTGAGCTTGGTCACTTCCTTCACTTGGAAGTTGTCCTGTTTGACGATAAATAGCAAATTCTTCAGGTGTTACTTCACGACCGTTAATCAAGTAACGACGATTTTCAGAACTGTATCCACGCATACCGCCCATTAATTGGTTAAATAAATCATCCATGTTGTTAAAGTTATTAAAGTTGTTGTTCATATTTCATACCTCGTTTGTTTTCAAAATTAGTTAGTCAAATTAATTTGACTTTCCCTGACCTTTGTTTTAAAAAATTTAGACTAGCTACTTGCTACTCTACGTATAATTTCTGGTTTTTCTTTATCCAATGTAGATTTTGTAATTGGAATTCTAAAAATACTAATGTTAAACATAGGTTGCACCTCTTTTCTAGGTTTTACCCACACTTTGACCTTAAGATAAATTACACAATCACCTTAAAATCAAGGTTTTCTAAGGATTTCCTTATCCTTATGTTCTTAGTATATCACTTTGGTCAGTATTAGTCAAGAGATTTGACCAATTTTGACCATTTTTTTAAATATTTTTTTATAGCAAAAAAACCAGTCAAAGTGACTGGTTTTTATTTACTATTTATGAATCTTAGCTCAATGCATCATCCATTGAAAGAACTTCGTGGAAGACACGTTGTGTCAATTCAGTTTTTTGTTCTGGAGTGAGGTATTTAGTGTTTACACAGTATCCAGAGATACGTACGATTACGTCTTCACCTGACATGATCTTTTCGTAAACATCGTTCAAGTCCATAACGTTCAAGTTAACGTGTTGTCCACCGTTTTCGAAGTAACCATCAAGGATTGTTACCAAGTTATCAACTTGTTCGTCACGAGTCTTACCAAGAGCACGAGGTGAAACTTGAGTTGTCAATGAGATACCATCAGCTGCGTAACCAAAGTCAAGGCTAGCAAGTGAGTTCAAGTTTTGCAACCATCCACCTTTAGCTTTGTTAGATGGGTTAGCACCTGGTGAGAAGAATTCAAGTTTAGACAAGTTCACTGAACCATCTTCGTTGAGGTATACACCTTTGTGGACTGGTGAGTTACCAGTTTGTTTAGAGTAAGCAACGTTAGATGTGATTGTCAAAAGTGAAACTGTAGCTTCTGCATTCTTGTAAAGTTTGTGGCTACGTAGACGAGTTGTGTAAGCTTCGATCAACCATTCTGCCAATTCGTTTGAACGTGGGTCATCTTCACCCCAACGTGGGTATTCACCGATTGTTTCGTAATCGTAGATGTAGCCATTTTCATCACGGATTGGTTTAACTGTAGCGTATTTGATAGCTGACAATGTGTCAACAGTGTTAGCGAATCCACAGATACCGAATCCCATGTTAGCACGTTGTTTAGTTGGCAAGAAGGCCATTTGAACAGCTTCGTAGTTGTACTTATCAGTCATGTAGTGGATGATGTTCAAAGCATCTACGTAAGTGTCAGTCAACCAGTCAAGAGATTTTTCAAAGTTAGCTTTAACTGATTCGAATTCAAGAACTTCGTCACGGATTGGTTCGATATCAAATACTTTGTAGTCTTTATGAACATCATCGTAACCACCGTTCAAACCAGTAAGAAGAGCTTTAAGAACGTTAACGCGAGCACCGAAGTACTGGATGTTGTGACGTTGTTCTTCGTTTTCTGGGTCAAGTGGAGATACACAACATGAGATACAGCTCATTTCACCATATCCATCTTTAGCCATTGTTGTAACACCTTCGTATTGGATAGAAGAGTGTTTGTGGCTCATGTGCATACAGTAGCGACGGAAGTTGTATGGCAATTTGTCAGTCCAAAGAACTGTCAAGTTTGGTTCTGGAGAGTTACCGATGTTGTCAAGAGTGTTCAAGAAACGGTAGTCCATCTTAGTAACACGGTGACGACCGTCGTTACCCATACCAGCCATTGAAGTTGTGATGAAGGTTGGGTCACCTGAATACAATTGGTCGTAAGCTTTTGTACGAGCAAATTTAACTGTACGAAGTTTCATAACGAAATCATCAACAAATTCTTGGATTTCTGATTCAGTAAATGTACCACGAGCAAGGTCACGTTCTGCAAAGATATCCAATACGATTGGCACACGTCCAAGAGATGTAGCCGCACCGTTGATCACACGGCAGACAGACATAAAGGCAATGTTAACCCATTGGATAGCTTCTTTAACGTTCATCGCTGGTTTGCGAACATCAACTCCGTAAAGATCACCCAAGCGAACAACTTGTTGCAATGCTTGATATTGAAGGTTGATCTCTTCACGAAGACGGATTGTTTCTTCATCAATTTCTTCGATTGAGTTCCAGTCGTTAACTTTTTCTTGCATCAAGTAGTCTGCACCGTAAAGAGCAAGACGTGCATAAACACCGATGATACGTCCACGTGAGTATGCATCTGGAAGACCAGTTACAGTGTGAGCGTGACGAGCACGACGGATGTTTGAAGTGTAAGCACGGAAGATACCATCGTTAACAGTTGTTACGTATTTAGTGAAAATTTCGTGAACAGCTGGATCTGGTTCGTATCCATTTTCTTTCAAAGTAGTTTCAGCCATACGGATACCACCTTTTGGCATGAAGTTCAATTTGAAGAGTTCATCGTTTTGGATACCATAAATCAATTCGTTTTCTTTGTCGATAAATCCAGCAGGAATATCAGCAATAGAAGTTGGACGAGTGTCCATTGGGAAACGAGTTTCTTCGTAGTGTGCTTTAGTTTCTTCTACGATTTTTTTGATGTGGAGTGAACGTTCTGTTGGTCCTGCAAGGAAGCTTTCGTCTCCATCGTAAGGTGTGTAGTTAGCTTGTACAAAGCGTGATACACTTGCTTTTTCTTTCCAGTCAACACCTTTAAAGCCTTCCCAGGCTTTGTCAAAAATATCTTGTGCTTCAACAACTGTCTTAACAACCATGTTAATGTCCTCTTTTTTCTTTCTAGTAACAGTCATCTGTTACATTCATGTATTCAGTATACCACACAGTAAACGATTTCAACAACTAAAAACTCACTTTTTTAACACTTTCTTTTCTAATACAGTTCGAAATATGCTGCAAACTGTATTATATTTTTGAAAGAGATTATTTGATTTTCATTTTTTCAGAAAAAGAGTATAATAAAATTAAACAAACTAGCACTGAGAGGTTTCTCCATGTTGATTTTTCCACTAATGAATGATTTATCTCGTAAAATCATCCATATTGACATGGATGCCTTTTTTGCTGCTGTTGAAATTCGAGACAATCCCAAACTTAAAGGGAAGCCAGTTGTGATTGGTAGTGATCCTAGAAAAACTGGTGGTCGAGGAGTTGTTTCTACCTGTAGCTATGAAGCGCGAGCATTTGGCATCCACTCAGCTATGAGTTCTAAAGAAGCCTATGAACGTTGCCCTCAAGCCGTTTTCATTTCTGGAAACTACGAAAAATATACTGCTGTCGGTCAACAGATTCGAGCTATTTTTAAACGTTATACGGATAATATCGAGCCTATGAGTATCGATGAAGCTTATCTAGACGTGACTGAAAACAAACTCGGCATCAAGTCCGCTGTTAAAATCGCTCGACTAATTCAACAAGATATTTGGAATGAACTTCATTTGACCGCTTCTGCTGGTGTGTCTTACAATAAATTCTTAGCTAAAATCGCTAGCGATTACCAAAAACCTCGAGGCCTGACAGTTATTCTTCCTGATGAAGCTGAAGATTTTCTTAGACAAATGGATATCGCTAAATTCCACGGTGTAGGTAAGAAAACAGTTGAAAAATTGCATCAAATGGGCGTATTCACAGGAGCTGATCTTTTAGAAATTTCTGAAATTAGTCTCATTGACCGTTTTGGTAGACTCGGTTTTGACCTGTATCGCAAGGCTCGTGGCATTGATAATTCTCCCGTCAAATCCAATCGCATTCGTAAATCTATCGGAAAAGAAAAAACTTATAGTAAAATTCTCAATCTAGAAGAGGATATCAAAAAAGAGCTAACCCTACTTTCGGAAAGAGTTGCCCTTAGTCTTCAAAAACATGAAAAATCTGGAATGATTGTTATTTTAAAAATCCGCTATGCTGACTTTTCTACAATGACTAAGCGGAAAAGCTTATCTCAAAAGATCCAAGATGCTGAAACGATTTCACAAATGGCTATCCAACTTTACGAATCTCTGGCAGATAAAGATAAAGACGTTCGCTTATTGGGTGTCACTGTGACTGGATTTTAAAACCTTGAAGGAAGCTTCCCTCAAGGTTTTTTTCTTATACAAATAATCGAATAAAGCTATAAAGTAGCAAGACACTACCAAGGACAATACGGTATTTACCAAACATCGTAAAGTCGTGTTTTTTAACATAGCTAGTCAAGAAACGAATGGCAACCATGCTGACTGCAAAAGCTACTACCATGGCTACTAAGAGCAAGAAGAATTGACCAAAACTCAAAACTTCTCCTGCCTTGATGAATTTAAAAATCTTCAAAGCGCTGGCTCCAAACATAACTGGAATTCCTAGGTAGAAGGTAAACTCAGTTACCACCGAACGACTGGTTCCGTTTAACAAACCACCGACGATAGTCGCACCTGAACGACTAGTCCCTGGTAAAAGAGCCAAGACTTGGAAAAGTCCGATATAGAGGGCTGTTTTATAAGGCAACTTGTCTAGCTCTGTGACTGTTGGCTCAATTGCTTGCGCTTTGTTGCGTTTTTCAAGATAAATAAAGGCAACCCCATAAACAATCAACATAATGGCTACTGAAACCATATTATGGAAGTGAGTATCAAACCAATCATCAAACTTAAAGACTAAAAGAAGAGGGAGGGTCGCAACAAATACTTTGGACCATAATTGCCAAGTTCTACGAACTTCGACTTTATCCTTGCCTGGTTTAAAAGGATTCAGTTTGTTAAAGTAGATAACCATAACGGCTAGGATAGCACCCAGTTGAATGACTACGTTAAACATAGACATAAAAGCTTCATTTTGATCTTTATACTGGATAAACTCTTCTGCCAAAATCAAGTGACCAGTACTTGAAATCGGCAACCATTCCGTAATTCCTTCAACAATCCCAAAAAAGATTGATTTTAAAATTTCAAAAAAATACATAGATTACTCCTTTTTCTACCCTCCATTATATCATACTTTTAAAGACTGTGTTGAGTTTTCTTTAGAAAGCGCCGATACTTCCACCACCGCCACCGCCTGAGAAACCTCCACCAGAGCTACCGCTTCCAGATGATACAGAGAAGGTACTTGCTGTATTTGCGACCGAAGTGTATTGATTAATGTGAGCAGCAGATATATGAAACTGTTTATCCCATCCACAAGATACATAAAGATTCATAGTTTCGTTTTCAAGTTGAATATTGTGGAGCTTCATGATCTTATTCACTTTCTTTGCGTATCCATACAGAGTTGCATAAACCAAAAGACGATTCCAAAGTACAATGCTCTCTAGTTCAGCCTTATCAAGATGAGTAATATCACGAAGCATATTTTCAAAACTTGTCCAAAGGTAATAGGCTTCTGCCCCTTCTTCGTTTAAGACTCCATCACGAGATGGACCTCGAGTCACAAAATAAACTAAGGCACTGGCAAGTAAGCCTATTAAACCTAGGGAAAGTAAAGGAAGTGAAAAATAACCACGTGTTCGCAGACTATAATAAAAGACAAGAAGGCCTATTAAACCTGTTATAGCTGAACAGACTTTCATACCATTCACAAGACTACTTTCTTTATCAGTCAAAGGACGATAATAGCTTGGAAGACGTAGAATTTTTACCTTGTCTCGAACACAACTTTGCAAACGTTGAAGTCGTCTCTCGAAGGAACGCTTGAGATGCAAACCGAATTCGCGAATATGCTGCTCATCAGCTTCCTTAGCTCCATGGAATAGTCCTGAAGAAACTTGATACTCTGGAAAAAGGTCTGAAAGAGCCAGTTCTTTATTAGTTGAGAGAGTCATCCGCAAGCATTCTTTTTCAAAATTCGACAAGCCTTTTTCACTATTGATTTTTATCCACGGTTCTTCTTCACCCTGAAAAATAGATAAATGCCCTCGATCAACTAAGTCTAGCAAGGTCGCCTGAATCAATCGTTCAAAAGAGAATTTGCCAAACTTCTTCTTATTCAAGGGACTGATTTCCTCCAAGGAGGTAGAGTAAATAGCCTCCGCCAAAACCATTGGAGGTAGATCCATTGGGGGTTCGTAGAGTCGATGATCCTTGGGATATACCTTTTTGAGGGCCGTATGTTTACGAAATGCTCGATAATACATGATGGTCATCATCAATAACACGATAAAGATTATTGGAAAAATCCACTTTATCATGAGACTAGCTTGCACTTTGCTAGCTTTTATTTCTATTTCAATTTTTTTAAAATCTCTTAAACGCTCTTCTTCCAGCCCTTGGCTTGGAGCTAACGAGAAAGCCTCTCTGGGCCAATAGGCATGTAGCTCAACTTGACGTTTTCTAGGAAGATTTTTCATCTTCACTCGATAAATATCATTTACTTTTTCGACACTACCCTCATTGAGGAGTTTTCCAGTATGAAAAAAGACTTTCTCTGCCGGACTATATGAAGTTACTCGGAATTCTAAGTCTTTGATGTCTCCTGAACTATCTGTCAGTGGTTGCCAATTCAGCTCAGCAATATCCTGATATAAGAAAAGAAGATTTTTCAATTGCCAGGTAATGGTTACACGTACAGTATCTCCAGCTTTTCCTGGATTTAAAATTATTACTTGATAGCCTTTCCCATTTTCCTTTGTGTAGGAAAGGGCATCTTCTATAATTTCCCCATTCTTTGATACTAGAACAGTGGGATCATCATCAATCTCAAAGCCTTCTGGCATTTTCCCTGCTTTTCCTAGTCCAACCGATTGACCATTAAAATCATCTTTAAAACGATAGGTGATTGTTTGTTGGAAAACTGCTGTATTATCTGCATGAATATTCAAATCTCCCTTATAAGATAGAATATCAAAGTCTACAGCAAAAACCAGGCGTGGTATCAATAGCAAACAGGCAAACACCAAAGTAAATAGCCATCTTTTTTTCATCGTATACTCCCTTTCAAGTTTTTTCACTATTATATCATTTTTCACAAGTAAGGGTTTACTAAGATTGAAAAAGTTCCGCTTTTTCGATACAATAGAGAGAAGCAATTTTAGACTAGAAATAGGAGAAAACATGAAAAAATTATGCTTAACTATCCTTGCTAGCCTGGCCCTTACTTTAGGACTAGTTAGCCAGGTCCAAGCCGATGAATATTTACGCATCGGTATGGAGGCAGCCTACGCACCCTTTAACTGGACTCAAGATGATGACAGTAACGGTGCTGTCAAAATCGATGGAACCAACCAATATGCTAATGGTTACGACGTCCAAATAGCTAAAAAGATTGCTAAGGACCTAGGTAAAGAGCCCTTGGTTGTTAAAACCAAGTGGGAAGGACTTGTTCCAGCCCTTACTTCTGGTAAGATTGATATGATCATTGCAGGTATGAGCCCAACTGCTGAACGCAAACAAGAAATTGCATTTTCAAGCAGCTACTATACTAGCGAACCAGTACTTTTGGTCAAAAAAGATTCTACCTATGCAAACGCCAAAACACTAGACGATTTTAAAGATGCAAAAATCACTTCTCAACAAGGGGTTTACCTTTACGACTTGATTTCTCAAATTCCAGGCGCTAAAAAAGAAACTGCCATGGGTGATTTCGCTCAAATGCGTCAAGCTCTTGAAGCTGGTGTCATTGACGCTTATGTTTCTGAACGACCAGAAGCCCTAACTGCTGAGTCAGCAAATGCAAAGTTCAAAATGATTCAGCCTGAACCTGGTTTTAAAACTGGGGAAGAAGACACCTCTATCGCTATCGGTCTTCGTAAGGATGACGAACGTATTAGCCAAATCAATGCTAGTATCGAAACCATTTCTAAGGATGAACAAGTTGCTCTCATGGATCGTATGATCAAAGAGCAACCTGCAGAATCTACAACGACAGAAGAAAGCAACAGTAATTTCTTTGGCCAAGTCGCTAAAATTCTGACTGAAAACTGGCAGCAACTCTTGCGTGGTGCTGGTATTACCCTTCTCATTTCAATTATCGGTACCATCGTTGGTCTCGCTATCGGTCTTGCTATCGGTGTTTTCCGTACTGCACCTCTATCTGAAAACCAATTTATCTTTGGAATCCAAAAACTAATCGGTTGGATTCTCAATATCTATATTGAAATTTTCCGTGGAACACCTATGATTGTACAATCTATGGTTATCTACTATGGAACTGCCCAAGCTTTCGGGATCAACCTAGACCGTACGCTAGCTGCTATCTTTATCGTTTCAATCAACACTGGTGCCTACATGACTGAAATTGTTCGTGGTGGTATTTTGTCTGTTGATAAGGGACAATTTGAAGCGGCAACTGCACTCGGTATGACTCATAACCAGACCATGCGTAAGATTGTTTTGCCTCAAGTTGTTCGAAATATTCTACCAGCAACTGGTAATGAGTTCGTCATCAACATCAAGGATACTTCTGTATTGAACGTTATCTCTGTAGTAGAACTTTACTTCTCAGGAAATACAGTAGCAACACAAACCTACCAGTACTTCCAAACCTTTACCATCATAGCAGTTATCTACTTTGTCCTCACCTTCACAGTAACGCGTATCCTCCGCTTCATCGAAAAACGTATGGATATGGATACCTACACGACAGGTGCTAATCAAATGCAAACGGAGGATTTGAAATAATGAGTCAACCAATCCTTGAAATCAAACACCTCAAAAAATCCTACGGGCAAAACGAGGTCCTAAAAGACATCTCTCTCACTATTCATAAAGGAGAAGTGATTTCTATCATCGGTAGTTCCGGTAGTGGTAAATCAACTTTCCTACGTTCTATCAACCTTCTCGAAACACCAACTGAAGGTGAGATCCTTTATCACGGTGAAAACGTCCTTGAAAAAGGGTATAACCTCACTCACTATCGTGAAAAACTAGGCATGGTTTTCCAATCCTTTAACCTCTTTGAAAATCTCAACGTTCTTGAAAATACGATTGTTGCACAGACAACTGTCCTCAAACGTGAACGATCAGAAGCAGAGAAAATTGCTAAAGAAAACCTTGAAAAAGTTGGAATGGGAGAGCGCTACTGGCAAGCTAAACCTAAGCAACTTTCAGGTGGTCAAAAGCAACGTGTCGCCATTGCTCGCGCACTTTCTATGAACCCTGATGCCATTCTCTTTGATGAACCAACTTCAGCCCTTGATCCTGAAATGGTCGGTGAAGTTCTAAAAATCATGCAAGAACTAGCTCAAGAAGGCTTGACAATGATCGTTGTAACCCACGAAATGGAATTTGCTCGTGACGTATCACACCGTGTCATCTTTATGGACAAAGGTGTTATTGCAGAAGAAGGCAAACCTGAAGATTTATTTACAAATCCTAAAGAGGAACGTACAAGAGAATTTTTACAACGCTATTTAGGTTAAGACAAAAGCGGTTGAATAAACCTCTTCAACCAAGAGTTGTTTTCCTATTCAATCCCAAATCAACATTGAGTCAAAGGCTCATGAACATAAGAATATAAAAATCAAGGTCGGAGTTTTTTATCCCGACCTCTTTTTATATACTTTAAAAATTACTTTTATCCCTTCTTCTGTTTCCTGAGCAAGTAATGCTTGTAACTCTATTCCTAATCTTTTATTTGATTTTCATGAGTGAGTGAGTGAGATCGCTCCTCTCCTGTCAACCTAGTTCATTCTAACAGATAGATTTGTTTAGTAGGTCATAGCATGGCTATTTCGCCGTTCCATAAATAAAAGCAGACTCTAATTAGAGTCTGCTAGTATCCAAAGATTAATCTTCAAATTTTTCATGATTTTTTTCATAGAAATCAATTAATCCAAGGGCTGTTTCAAAGGAAATATTTTTAACTTTTGCACGTCCTTGAGCTAGAGCAATGATAGACATTTCACGTGCATTCGTTTCTTTAGAAATACGATAACCAGTGATCTTCTTATCACGAACCCAGCTAACAACTGATTCTACTTTTTCAAAGTTAGTCTTAGCCATGTTTTTCTCCTATTTTATTCTTTACGATATTTAATTGTATACGTTTTTATGGTATTTGTCAATAACAAAACATATATCCAATCAAATAAGACGTTAAGATTTAGTTTACTTGGCTTTTAAAGCCGATAATATATGGGTTCGTATATCTTCAACTCCGTTAGGATTTGCTGGTAAGAAAATTGTATTATTACCTTGTTTTTCTGCAAAATTATTCAATGTATCTAAATACTGGTTAGTTAACAAGATTGACATGATTTGCTCTTCAGTTAATTCAACATTGGCTCCTTTTAACTCTTTAATAGAATCAGCAAGTCCATCAACAATTGCTTTTCGTTGCTCTGCGATCCCCACACCATGTAGGCGATCCTTTTCTGCCTCCGCTTCGGCCGCTGTTACGATCTTAATTTTATCTGCTTCGGCCAATTCTTGTGCTGCTACTCTCTTACGTTGAGCAGCATTGATTTCATTCATCGATTGCTTGACTTCCGCATCCGGCTCTACTTTGGTAATGAGCGTTTTGACGATAATGTACCCATACGTTGACATTTCTTCCGCTACTTGTTTTTGAACTTCTAATGCAATTTCATCCTTTTTCTCAAACAATTCATCCAAAGTTAACTTAGGAACTGATGAGCGCAATGCGTCTTCGATATAAGATTTGATTTGAGCCTCAGGTCTCATTAGTTTATAGTAAGCATCTGTAACATTTTGTTCATTTACTCGGTACTGTGTCGCAACATTCATCGTCACAAATACGTTATCTTGAGTCTTGGTTTCCACAACGATTTCACTTTGCAAGAGACGCAGCTGTACACGAGCTGCAATTTTATCAATCCCAAATGGTGCTCTTAGGTGAATACCACTATTGCTCAACTTTTGATACTTACCAAATCGTTCAATGATAGCTACCGATTGTTGTCGAACAACATAGATTGAGCTCATTAAAATAGCTCCTACAATAAGCATTAGAATAATTAGAACAAGTATAACTTTTAAAACCATGGGAATCTCCCCCTTTCTTCACTTACATTATAGCACTAGTAAATAGGTTAGGCAAATAATATGATAAAAATTTCATAGCATATTAAACAAGCATATTATATAGGGTCTCATTCCCATTCAAGTTAATATAAGATGGGTCAAATTTTTCCATCCGGTGAATCAATCCCGCATAATCATGTTTATCAGCAAGTGCAACCCCTATCAATACTGGACCAGTTCCCTTGCTAGCTCGTTTGATATATTCAAAACGAGTAATATCATCATGAGGTCCTAAGATATCATTTACAAACTCTCGAAGTGCTCCCGGACGTTGTGGGAAATTCACTACAAAGTAATGCTTGATACCATCATAAATCAAGGCACGTTCTTCCATCTCTGGCATACGGTTGATGTCATTATTCCCTCCAGAAATGATACAACAAATAGTCTTGCCCTTAATATAATCGGATAATACTTCCAAGGCTGCAACACTAGCAGCACCCGCAGGCTCAGCTACAATCCCTTGTTTAGAATAAAGATCAATTAAGGTCTCAGAAATCAAGCCTTCATTTACACCGATAAGAGTTTCAACATTTTTTCGTGTTGCTTCATAGGTCAACTGCCCTACTTTTTGCACTGCAATCCCATCCGCAAATTTATCAATTTCTTTAAGTTTAACCGGTCCCCCAGCTTCAAAGGCAGCTTTCATAGAACGAGCACCTTCAGCCTCGACTCCAATGACCTCAATTTGAGGATTTGTTTCTTTAATATAAGTAGAAACACCTGAAATGAGACCTCCACCGCCAACAGGTACCAAGACAGTATCAAAATCAATAGATTCTTTACGAGCTTCTTCTAAAATTTCATAGGCTACCGTACCCTGACCAGCTTGAACATAGGGATCATCAAAGGGATCAATAAAAGTACGATTTTCAGCTACAGTAAAGTCTTGAGCAGCCTTGGCTGAAGCATCAAAAGTATCCCCTACTAATTTGATCGTAACAAAATCTCCTCCAAAGAAACGAACCTGACCAATTTTCTGTTGAGGTGTCGTAATTGGCATAAAGATTGTTGCAGGGATCTTCATCTCATTACATGTGTAGGCAACTCCTTGAGCGTGATTGCCCGCTGAAGCACACACTACACCACGTTCACGTTCCTCTTTTGTCAATTGCGAGATAGCGTAATAAGCTCCACGAATTTTAAAAGAACGGACACGTTGAGCATTTTCCTTCTTAAGATAAATTTTCGCTCCGTATTTTTCGGATAAATAATGATCGTAGTCAAGTGGTGTATTGGCTACTACACCACTCAAAACCTTGTGGGCTTTCACCACATCTTTTGCACTTAGCATAATCTCCTCCTAGATGAGTTTTCAAGATAAAAAGCGAGTTAGGTTCCCCCCAACTCGCCTTCTGTTTATATTCTTAAAAATTAGTTGTAGATCTTGAATGCATCATCGTCGTTTTTACCGACAAATGGCATTGCTTTACGCAATTCTGCACCAACTTTTTCAATTTCAAGGTTAGCTGCTTGTTCACGGTAGGCAGTCAATTTTGGACGTCCAGCTTTGTAGTCATTCACAAAGTCGTTGGCGAATTTACCATTTTGGATGTCCGCAAGAACTGCTTTCATGTTTTCTTTGACTTGTTCAGTGATTACACGTGGTCCTGAGACATAGTCACCATATTCAGCAGTGTTTGAAATTGATTGACGCATTTTCTTGAATCCACCTTCATAGATCAAGTCAACGATCAATTTCATTTCGTGAAGAACTTCAAAGTAAGCCAATTCTGGAGCATAACCAGCTTCAGTCAAGACTTCAAAACCAGCTTCGATAAGAGCAGTCAAACCACCACAAAGAACTGCTTGTTCACCAAACAAATCTTCTTCAGTTTCTTCTTTGTATGTTGTTTCAAGAAGACCTACACGCGCTGCACCAACACCTTTACACCAGTCCATAGCGATGTTTTTAGCATTTCCTGTTGCATCTTGGTAGACAGCGTAAAGTGCTGGAACACCAAATCCTTCTTCGTAAGTACGACGTACCAAGTGTCCTGGTCCTTTAGGAGCACACATAAAGACATCAACATCTGCAGGAACTTTGATGAATTCGAAGTGAATGTTGAAACCATGTGCAAATCCAACAGCATTCCCAGCTTCCAAGTTTGGAGCAATTTCTGCTTCGTACAATTCTTGTTGGATTTCATCTGGTGCCAAGATCATGATAACATCAGCCAATTTAGTTGCTTCTGCTACTGTGTAAGTGTCAAAACCATCTTCTTTTGCTTTATCAAAAGACTTACCTGGACGTACACCGATGATCACATCGCGACCTGAATCACGCAAGTTTTGAGCGTGCGCATGTCCTTGTGAACCATAACCAATAACGGCGATTTTTTTACCGTCAAGTGCTGCTACTTTTACATCTTTTTCGTATTCCATTTGAACTGCCATAGTTTTTTCTCTCTTTTCTATTTTTATTGCCTGTTAGGCTAGTTTAACAAATTTAAGTTGGATTCTTTTACTCAATGAAAATCAAAGAGCAAACTAGGAAGCTAGCTGTAGGTTGCTCAAAGCACTGCTTTGAGGTTGTAAATAAGACTGACGAAGTCAGTAACATATACCTACGGCAAAGCGACGCTAACGTAGTTTGAAGAGATTTACGAAGAGTATTAGTCGCGGGTAAATCCAGTTGCACCCGTACGAGCGATATTCTTAATACCGTAAGGTCGAATGACTCGAATCAAAGCTTCACTCTTTTCTGCATTCCCAGTCATCTGAATGGTAATGGAACTTGGAGCTACATCGACTACTGTTGCACGGAAAGGTTGGATAATAGCCAAAATTTCTGCACGTTTTTCAGCAGGCGCTGAAACCTTTATAAGAATTACTTCTCGTTCTAAGTGGGGCTGATCCGTAATATCACGAATACGAATTACATCAATCTGACGATTAAGTTGTTTGATGATTTGCTCCACCTCATCATGTGAGGCAACATCGATGATAATGGTAATTCGTGATACGTTAGGATTTTCCGTTGCGCCAACAGAAATGCTTTCGATATTGACTTGACGTCTCGATAAAACTCCTGTGAAGCGATTGAGAACACCTGAACGGTTTTGAAGTTTGGCTGTTAACATTCTACGCATTAAACTTCACCCCCAACATCTCATGATTACTCTTACCAGCTGGGACCATCGGTAAAACATGTTCTTTCCGAGAAATGTCTACTTCAATAAACATTGGTTCATCTTCCATGATGACTTCCAAATCCTTCTCAAGAGTTTCAGGATTATCAAACTTATAATTCTTAATTCCATAGGCTTGAGCCATCAATTGGAAATCTGGAAGGCTATCAAAGACCGACTCTGAAGTTCGACCATCATAGAAGGCTTCTTGCCACTGGCGAACCATCCCGAGTGAATGGTTATTAAGCATGATGACCTTGATTGGAATCTTGTAAATATTTAAGATTGCCAATTCCTGATTGGTCATCTGGAAACCGCCATCTCCGACAAAGAGAACAACTTCTTTATCTGGATTAGCAATCTTAGCACCAATAGCTGCTGGGACTCCGAATCCCATGGTTCCTAGACCACCAGATGTTACCAATTGACGCTCGTTTTGGTAAGGATAGTATTGAGCCGTCCACATTTGGTGTTGTCCAACGTCTGTTACGACAATGGCATCGCCATTGGTCAACTCACCAACGCGTTCAATAACTGCTTGAGGTTGAACCACACGTTCTTTCTTATCATAAGAACGAACACGATTCTTATCTTTGGTAACTTTCTCAATCCACTTTTCAGTATTGTTACGAACGATTGGCTCAGCTAGTAACTGCTGCAAAGCCTTTTTCGCATCACCAACAACCGGAATATCAACTGCGATAATCTTACCAATCTCTGCAGGATCGATATCAATATGTGCTACTTTTGCATTCTTAGCAAAGGTTTTAGGATTTCCAGTCAAACGGTCATCAAAGCGGCAACCAATAGAAATCATAAAATCAGCCTCAGTCATGGCAATATTTGCTGCAAAGGAACCATGCATTCCACCCATTCCCAAAAACAGTGGATGGCTAGTTGCAATTGTCCCCTGTCCCAAAAGACTTGTCACAACTGGAATTTGATAACGCTCTGCAAATTCATTTAACTCTGCTGCAGCCTCAGCGTAACTAATCCCACCCCCAGCTAGCAAGACTGGTTTTTTAGCCTTAGACAATTGCTTCAAGATTTTCTTGATTTGCATATCATTTGGCTCAAGTGTTGGCTGATAACTTGGTAAATCTATCTCTGGAGAGTAAATGAAGTCTGTCTCAAGCGCAGAAACATCTTTTGGTAGGTCAATGACGACTGGTCCTGGACGACCTGTAGTCGCAATATGCACAGCTTCTGTAATAATTCGCGGAATATCCGCAGTTTCTCGAACCTGATAATTGTACTTAGTGATTGGCATGGTGATACCAACGATATCAGCTTCTTGAAAAGCATCCTTACCGATTCCCGATCTTGCAACTTGTCCTGTGAAGACCAAAAGGGGAACACTATCGCTCATAGCATCTGCGATCCCTGTAATGGCATTTGTAGCTCCTGGTCCGCTTGTGACGACTGCAACACCCAGTTTTCCTGTTGACTTAGCATAACCTTCAGCTTCGTGAAGACAGCCCTGCTCATGGCGACCTAGAATATGGCGGATTCCCTTAAAATTATAAATAGCATCATATAAAGGAAGTACTGCTCCACCAGGATAACCAAAAATCGTGTCGATTCCTAAGTCACGAAGTGTTTCCAAAACAAGATCCGATCCCGTCTTAGGTGAGTCTAAAATGATTTTCTCCATCGTTCCCCTTTCTCTTCTCTTAAAAATAGCTTGTTACTATCATACCATTTTTTCAAAAATTTTCAAGAGAAAAGAGCAAATTTTCTGAATTTTCTATCTAGATACTTTACAATATCAAATAGATTAGAAAGTTTATACGTATTTTTATTTTTTTAATAGAAAAAAGGTTGAGACAAACTTGTCTTCAACCTTTCATGTTAAATCATTACTAATTAAAGTGAGTTAACGTCAACCTTGATACCAACACCTTGAGTAGTTGTGATTGTCAAGCTTGTTACGTAAGTTCCTTTAGCAGTAGCTGGTTTAGCTTTTTGGATTGTTTCGTTGAATGCTTTGAAGTTTTCAACCAACTTGTCAGCTTCAAATGAAACTTTACCGATGATCGCTTGTACGATACCTGCACGGTCTGCACGGTAAGTGATTTTACCACCTTTAGACTCTTCAACTGCTTTAGCAACATCCATTGTTACAGTACCAGTTTTAGGGTTTGGCATCAAGTTACGAGGTCCAAGGACACGTCCAAGACGTCCAACAAGAGCCATCATGTCAGGTGTAGCGATAACTACGTCGAAGTCCAACCAACCGTCGTTGATTTTAGCAACAAGGTCATCTTCACCAACGAAGTCTGCACCAGCAGCTTTTGCTTCTTCAGCTTTTGCACCACGTGCAAATACAAGAACGCGAGCTGTTTTACCAGTACCGTTTGGCAATACCATTGCTCCACGGATTTGTTGGTCAGCTTTTTTAACGTCAATGTTCAAGTTGTAAGCAACTTCTACAGTTGCATCAAATTTTGCAAAGTTAGTTTCTTTTGCAAGAGCTACAGCTTCTTCTACGCTGTATGCTTTTGTGCTGTCGATCTTCTCAAGAGCAGCACGAAGTTGTTTGCTTTTTTTAGCCATTTTCTATTCTCCTTGTAAGTGGTTCAATCGATTTTCATCTCCCACGTCACTTCTCGAAATGATGAAGTCTTGCGGGTTATATAGGGATGTTATTGATTAGTCAACAACAGTGAATCCCATAGAACGAGCAGTACCTTCGATCATACGCATTGCAGACTCAATGTTTGCAGCGTTCAAATCTGGCATCTTAGTTTCTGCAATTTCTTGTACTTGTGCACGAGTAACTGTAGCAACTTTAGTTTTGTTAGGTGTACCTGATCCTTTTTCAACACCTGCAGCTTTTTTCAAAAGAACAGCAGCTGGTGGTGTTTTTGTAACGAAAGTAAATGATTTGTCTTCGTATACTGAGATAACAACTGGAATGATCATACCAGCTTGGTCAGCAGTACGAGCGTTGAACTCTTTTGTGAATCCCATGATGTTGATACCAGCTTGACCAAGAGCAGGTCCAACCGGTGGAGCTGGTGTAGCTTTACCAGCAGGGATTTGCAATTTTACAAGTTTTTCGACTTTTTTAGCCATTTTTAAATCCTCCTTTGTGGTTTTGGCGGTAATTTAGAGATTTTTACCTCCCACAAGTATGCTTTACACATACCCATCTATTATACACTATTTTTTAAAAAATGCAAGAGAAATTTTTATTTTTGATATTTCTTTCTGTTACACTTTTTTGGTGAAATCAATCTTCAGAATCTTCTACCACGATGGAAAGAATTCATTCGCTCAAAGTCAGTACAAAACTCACTCCATTTTCAGTAGTACCACTTTCCACAAATCCAAGAGACTCAAAGCATCTTCTAGAAATCCGATTGAAAGTGTAGATTTCTTGAACTTTCAATTGTTCCCAACCCTTTTGCCGAGCTAGATCAATCAAAGCCTTCAAAACCTTGCGTCCAAGTCCTTGATGTTGATAAGTTGGATTGCCAATCACAATAGGAAGATTTCCCTGAGATAAGGTTACATCCCCAATTGGAAGCCACTCTCCCTTTTCTCGAAACTCAATCCAGAACAAATCCCCGTGTCTTTCTAAATAGGAATACATGGCATTTAATTTTTCTGAACTATAAGGTATTCTAATACCGTCTACAAGTTCCACCAAATCCACATCTTGATACCAAGCCAAAGCTGCATCATGATGATCTGCTAAAAAATAGGGAACTAGACGCAAGGAATCATCTATCTGAATGATTTTTGTCATCATTTTCTAATCCTAATACCAGCTCCGCTGCTTGATTAAAACCATCACACCAGTTATACCATTTTGCTTCATACTCATCTTGAGGTAAGATATGATCTTTTAAATCCAGAACAGAGTATATCTTTCTTTTCTCACAAGCTTGCGCATAGAGATGATATAGTTCATCACCTCCATCTCTATCCCACTCAGCAGAAATCGTATTCTGGCCTATCAATAAAGCCTGATAAGCCCTGTGATGCCCATCTGTAATCAACAAATAATCTCCAAATGCAAGAACACTGATTGGATCAATATTGATTAATTCTACCGACTGATAAAGCATCTGGATATCTTGTAATTTCTTTTCTGATAAGTATAGTTGACTCGGATGAAGATCTTTTATGTTGACTTCCATTTCTTCCTCCTCAAGAAGGGTTAATGCCTACTTCTGCTTTCCTTTGAAGCGCCATTGAAAACGCAGTTTATCATAGAAAGGAAACTCCATAAACAAAACTCCTAGGCCTACACAAAGGCTGGCAATCACATCTGACGGGTAGTGAACTCCCAGATAAATTCTTGATACCAATACACTGAAGATGTATAAACTTAGCAAGATTTGAACGATTTTTCTCCAGACTGTATTCTTAATCCTTTGGCTTAAAATCACAATCAAAGTTCCAACCATAATCGTTACTGCCAGAGAATGTCCACTTGGAAAAGAAAAACCTTTTTCTTCTACCAAGTGTAGAATTTCTGGTCGTGGTCGTTGGTAAATATTTTTAAAAGTTACGATTAAGATTCCAGCTAAAGTCAAATTCCCCAGCATGAGATAACTTTCCATCTTCCATTGCTTACGATAAAATACAAAAGCTACAATTAAAACCCAGCTAATAATGACTGGGATATCAATTAAGTGCGTAATTGCCCGAAAAAGAAGCGTTAAGGTCTCAGGTAAATCACCTCTAATGGCAGTCTGAATCGGCTGATCAAAACTGACCAGCATTTCTGGATAAAATTTGACAATATAGCCAATAATCATAAAAAGTAAAAGGGCAAAAGAGCCCTTCATCATAAATGTTTGTTTATCTTTCATAGTATTTTAAAGTTGGTTTCAAAAGGACAAACAACAACCAGAAAGAGATGGCAAATATAATACCTTCAATCAGATTAAAAGGCAAGACCATAGTCATCAGGTAGTTGCTCAACCCTAAGATTTTCTCAATATCAAAATTAGCAAACTTAGCGTACAAAGGAACAGCATAAACATAGTTTAGAACTAGCATAGCTAGAGTTAAACCAAGCGTACCAGCTAGTGAAGCTAGGACGAAACGCATGGTTGTTCGCTCTTTTTTCCAAATCAAACCAAAAGCAAGTACAAAGACTCCCAAGGCAACAATATTCATCGGTAAACCAATATAGGTACTAACCCCTTGATTGTTCAGAAGGATTTTCAACAAGGACCGAAGGAAAAGCACTCCAAAAGCTGCTGGTAAATCCAAGACTACCAAGCCCACAAGGACCGGTAAAATACTGAACTCAATCCTCAAGAAGGATGCCGCTGGCAAAAGCGGAAAGTCAAAGTACATCAACACAAATGAAAGTGCTGATAAAATTGCAATGGTCGAAAGTCGACGTGTGTTTGTCATAACAGGTTCCTCCAATTTTCTATAAAATCAGAAGAAGTTGGAAAGGATTCCTCTATCTATCCTTTATTTTTATATTCCAAAAGTTTCCCCTCACTCTTTTTTAGCAAGCGGTTGCAATTTACCTATAAAAAATCAATTAGAATAGACAAAGCCATTCTTTCGTCTTCTCCCATCCAGACTATACTGTCGGTTGTGGATTCTCACCACATCAGCTTGCGCTCGCGGACTTATTTGGCTAAGATATTTTAGATTTATCTAGGCGTCGTAGTCGAAGATAATACTTAAAGTATATCGAGACAAGACAACGACGAGAAAGCTAAAATAGCTAGTCAAATTTACCGCCGGTCGGGAATTTCACCCTGCCCTGAAGACCCCTTTATGATAACAAAAAAAGCTTGCAAGCGCAAGCATTTTATCTAAGTGTTTATTTCAACTTATCTGTTTCGTAAGTGTGAACCAGTTCGAGGCCCGCAAAGTTTTGTTGTCGGAGGGCCTCATAGACAATCATACATACTGTATTAGATACATTCAGGCTACGAACATGTTCATCATTCATAGGAATTCTGAGAGCCTTTTCTGGATGCTCACGCATAAATTCCTCAGGCAAGCCCTTATCTTCACGCCCAAAGAGAAAATAATGATCTCCTTCTGTCGTGAAATCTGCATCTGAATAGACTTTTTCTGCAAACTTGGAAATCAAGTAGAGTTGACCATCCATTTTTTCCATAAAATCAGCCAAGCTATCATAAAAATGAATCTCAAGCTTATCCCAATAGTCTAGACCTGCCCGCTTCATCTTACGATCATCAATAGGAAAACCCATCGGTTTGATAATATGAAGGGGCGCATTCGTTGCTGCACAAGTACGAGCAATATTACCCGTATTTTGTGGAATCTGGGGTTCAAATAATACAATGTGATTTGTCATGCCTTGTTTCCTCTCACTAGTGCAAAAAAATAGCCACACTGCCCGGAGTCAAGCTCAGCAAACAGCGTGGTTAAGGCGTCGTTAACTTACCTCACAACAGGTTTGAAGTAAATCAGCGAAACTACTGTTTTAGTATATCACTTTCAGCTTGATTGTCAATAGAAATGACTTGATTTTTTCAATTTTTTTACAAACATATTTACATTAGCTAAAAATGCTTCTGTATTCATTAGAATTACACGAAAATAGTTGTTTTATATCTTAAATTTTTAACAAGTAAGATTATCAGTGGGACAATTTTCTACCCTAATAATGAAAAGAGTCGGTTGCCGAGTGCATTTTATTCTAAAAAAGAGTATGATAGATACATATTGAAAAAGTAGGTTATTTAATATGAAGATTATTCTTGTCGGAGGGGGGAAAGTTGGTTCTGCCCTTTGTCGTTCACTTGTCGCTGACAATCATGATGTTGTCTTAATTGAACAGAACGAAACGGTTCTTAATTATATGACAAGCCGTTTTGACATTATTGGAATTGCTGGTAATGGGGCTGACTTTGCCATGCTAGAAGCTGCCAATGTTCAAGACTGCGATATTTTCATCGCTATGACTCAGTATGATGAGGTCAATATGGTCTCTGCTGTCTTAGCTAAAAAGATGGGGGCTAAAGAAACCATCGTCCGTGTCCGCAATCCTGAGTATTCCAACCCTTACTTTAAAGAAAAAAATATTCTCGGATTTTCTCTTATTGTCAATCCAGAACTCCTTGCAGCTCGTGCTATCGCTAATATCATCGATTTCCCAAATGCTCTTTCTGTTGAGCGTTTTGCAGGTGGTTTGGTTAGTTTGATGGAATTCAAGGTTCGAATTGATAGTAATATTTGTCAGATGTCTATTGCTGATTTCCGTAAAAAGTTTGGTAATGTTATCGTTTGTGCCATTGAGCGCGATCATAAGCTCATGATTCCAAGTGGGGATATGGTCCTCCAAGATAAGGATCGGATCTTTGTTACAGGTAACCGTGTAGACATGATGCTTTTTCATAACTATGTCAAATCTCGTGTCGTTAAAAGTTTACTCATTATTGGAGCTGGAAAAATCGCTTACTACCTTGTTGGTATTTTGAAAGATAGCCGTATTGATACCAAGGTCATTGAGCTTAATCCAGATCGTGCAGCATTTTTCAGTCAAAAATATCCAAAACTCTATATTGTGCAAGGTGATGGAACCGCAAAAGATATCCTCCTAGAAGAAAGCGCCCAACACTACGATGCTGTCGCAACTCTAACTGGCGTTGACGAAGAAAACATTATTACATCTATGTTCTTAGATAGTGTTGGTGTTCAGAAAAACATCACCAAGGTCAATCGAACTAGCCTTTTAGAGATTATCCATGCACCTGAGTTTTCTAGTATTATCACACCAAAAACCATCGCTGTAGATACTATCATGCACTTTATCCACGGTCGTGCCAATGCCCAATATTCAGATCTTCAAGCGATGCACCACCTTGCAAATGGACATATTGAGACTCTTCAATTTCTCATCAAGGAAGCCAATAAAATGACTGGCAAACCCTTGTCTCAATTGAAACTCAAAAAAGATATTTTAATTGCTGCTATTATCCGCAACGGAAAAACAATCTTCCCAACAGGTGAAGATAGCCTTCAAGTCGGTGATAAGTTAGTTGTCATCACACTACTATCAAATATCACCAAGATTTATGATCTGTTAGAGAGGTAAGCTATGAATAGAAGTATGGTACGATTTCTTCTTGCAAAGCTACTCTTGATCGAGGCTGGTCTACTCTTAGTTCCAGTTAGCATTGCTCTTTATTATCGAGAATCGAGTCAAGTTTTTACAGCACTTTTCTCTACCATCGGAATCCTTGTTGTGCTAGGTCTTCTCGGCATCATCAGCAAGCCTAAAAAACAGCGAATCTATGCAAAAGAAGGGGTCTTAATTGTAGCCCTCTGTTGGATCCTCTGGTCATTCTTTGGTGCCCTTCCCTTTGTCTTTTCAGGGCAAATTCCCAATATGATAGACGCCTTCTTTGAGATTAGTTCTGGCTTCACAACAACGGGAGCAACCATTTTAAATGATGTTTCTGTCTTAAGTCGTTCTCTTCTATTTTGGAGGAGTTTTACCCACCTCATCGGAGGGATGGGGGTACTGGTTTTTGCCCTAGCTATTA
>NZ_AJML01000007.1:0-10131 GCF_000259525.1 Streptococcus sp. SK140
CGCAAGGTAACGAATCTTATCGATCGGAAGAGTTGATTCTTCCAACATTTTGATCATTTGAGCACCAACGGCACCTGTAGCGCCGACAACAGCAACTGTGTATCCCATAACAAACCTCTTTCGGAATTTTCTAAAAATTTCTATAATATAAACATTATACTACTTTTTACCAAAATTGAAAAGTCTTTTTCCTATCTATTTTCTGAAATTGACAAGAAAAGGCGGTGGGACAGAAATCGATAGACAGAGTCTCGATTTCGTAGTCCCAGCCCCGCGAGGATGATTAGGAGCTTTTTGGAGTCTAAAAGACGAACAAAAAGTTCAATCAGCTACCGCGTCAAAGTTTGATTGCTAATAAAAATGAGGTCGGGCTCTTTTGTCCCAACCTCTTCTACTATTCATAAAATTGTTTATAGGGTTTATTAAAGGCTTCTAAGATATCTGATGGAGTCTCTGCATAAGATTTTATCTCTGTCAAATTCCCTTTAACGATAATTCTCTCAACTGCATTAGCATCTTCACAGGTTACCAAGGTAATCTCTTTAATCCCATCACGTTCGTCAATTACATCTACGCGATCAGGAGTTACAATTTTAACCTCTTCAATCTCGTATGTATAGACTTTTTCTTTATCAGTGAGATAAATTTTCATCCCTTTCTCAGCACGAGCAAGAGGAGAAAATAATTTCTTATCTGCATTTTCACCTGCAAAGATACGGTGACTTGCTAGAGAATAATTTCCTTCCCCCATTACTTGATTGGCTTTCATTGTCCCAGCACCATAAAAAAGGTTAACATTATCGAGTCCCTTAAATATTGGTAGATTCATTTCAAGCTCTGGAATGGCAATCCCTCCGATTACCGGAAGTTGCTGGGAATTCCATTGAGCTGATAGGACTGCCTCCGAGGAAAGTGATTTTACAGAGTCAAAATCGAAATTTCCTTCTGTTTCTTTGTTCTCTTCAATCTCTTCCTTGGTCACTTGACTGACCTGATACTTATTAGTGTTCCAAATCATGAACATATCACGAATATTAGCATTGAAGATTAAAGCGATAGATAGCAAGATTAGGAATCCTGCCAGTATGTTAATCAGTAGATTTTTACGTTTATTTTTTTTACTTTGATTCTTTTTTTGAGACATTATGCTTCACTTTCTGTTTCCTGTTCTGCCCCAACTTCTTCTTTTTCTGCTGCTGCAACACTTGTAAAAGTCACAATCTTAGCATCTTGATCTAGACGCATCACTTTTACTCCCATAGTTGAACGTCCCGTTTGTGAAATATTGGCAACATTGGTTCGAATCATGACACCTGTGTCAGTGATAATCATCAGATCTTCGTCCCCTTTTACTGTTAAGAGACCAGCCAGAGGACCATTTTTTTCAGTAACATTGGCTGTTTTCATTCCCTTACCGGCACGCCCTTTTGTTGGATATTCAGTCGCAACTGTGCGCTTACCATATCCTTTTTCAGTAATGATAAGGACTTCATCTTGATCAGTAATCACTCTCGCTCCCACTACAGCATCACCTTCACGAAGATTTACCCCTTTAACACCAGTGGCGATACGACTCATACTACGAACTGAAGACTGATTGAAACGAACTGCATAACCTAATCTGGTTCCGATGATGATATCTGTGTCTTTTTCAGTTAGTAAGACATTAATCAACTCATCCTCATCTTTCAGATTTAAGGCTTTGAGACCATTTTGACGAATGTTGGCAAATTCTTTGACACTGGTTCTTTTGACAATACCTGCGCGAGTTGTAAAGAAGAGGTAAGCATCATCACTACGTTCTGATTCAACATTGATAATGGTTTGAATGCTTTCACCTTCATCCAGTTTCAAAAGATTGACAACTGGCAAACCTTTGGCTGTACGACCGTATTCTGGAATTTCATACCCCTTAAGACGATAAACACGTCCTTTATTGGTGAAGAATAGCAAATGATCGTGAGTGCTGGTTGAAACCAATTCACGCACAAAGTCATCGTCCTTAACTCCAGTTCCTTGAACGCCACGTCCACCACGTTTTTGAGCTGTAAATTCGTCTTGGTCCAAACGTTTGATATAACCTTTATTTGATAGAGTGATGAGGACATCAGACTCTTCAATCAAGTCTTCATCTTCAAGAGTCAAGACTTCACCAACCATCAACTCAGTACGACGTGGATCGCCAAACTTACGTTTGACCTCATCCAATTCTTCCTTGATGATTTGCGCTACACGTTCTGGTTTTGCAAGAATGTCTGCCAAGTCAGCAATCAAAGCAATAAGCTCATCATATTCTGACTGAATCTTGTCACGTTCCAAACCTGTCAAACGACGAAGACGCATATCGAGAATTGCTTGACTTTGACGTTCAGATAACTTGAACTTGCTCATCAATTCAGCTTGGGCTTCTGCATCCGTTTCACTGGCACGGATGATACGAATAACTTCGTCGATGTGGTCCAGAGCAATCAGCAAACCTTCCAAGATATGGGCACGTGCTTCAGCTTTTTCTTTATCAAATTGAGTACGACGAGTCACCACTTCTTTTTGGTGCTCAATATAAGCATCCAAGATTTGACGAAGAGAAAGAATCTTTGGTACACCATTCTGGATAGCCAGCATGTTAAATCCAAAGCTAGTTTGCATTTGAGTCATCTTGAACAAGTTGTTCAAAATAACATTAGCAGATGCATCACGCTTCACCTCAATTACGAAGCGAACTCCCTCACGGTTTGATTCGTCACGAACAGCTGTAATACCTTCGATACGTTTTTCTTGAACCAAACGCACAATATGTTCATGGACTTTGGTCTTATTAACCATGTATGGAAATTCTGTTACAACGATACGTTCGCGACCAGTCTTAGTTTCTTCGATTTCAGTACGAGAACGAAGCACAATCGATCCTTTACCAGTTTCGTAGGCCTTATGAATACCTGATTTCCCCATAACAAGGGCACCAGTTGGAAAATCTGGACCAGGAAGAACTTCCATTAATTCCTTGGTTGTAACTTCTGGATTATCCATGACCAACTTCACTGCATCAATGGTTTCACCCAAGTTATGTGGTGGAATATTGGTCGCCATACCAACAGCGATACCTGTAGCTCCATTGACCAAAAGATTTGGGAAACGAGCTGGCAAAACTAAAGGTTCACGTTCATTGGCATCATAGTTATCTGCAAAATCAACGGTATTTTTATTGATGTCGCGAAGCATCTCAAGAGCAATCTTACTCATACGTGCTTCAGTATAACGCTGAGCTGCGGCACCATCACCATCCATGGAACCAAAGTTCCCATGCCCATCTACAAGCATGTATCGATAACTCCACCATTGCGCCATACGAACCATAGCTTCGTAGATAGATGAGTCACCGTGTGGGTGGTATTTACCCATGACATCCCCTGTAATACGAGCAGATTTCTTATGAGGTTTATCTGGTGTCACACCCAATTCGTTCATACCGTATAGAATACGACGATGAACTGGTTTCAAACCATCTCGAACATCAGGAAGGGCCCGCGATACGATAACACTCATGGCGTAGTCGATAAAGCTGGTCTTCATCTCCTTTGTCAGATTGACATTCACTAAATTTTTATCTTGCATTAACAAATGCCTCATTTCACTATTAGTAACTAGATATATTATACCATAGTTTGTCTCTTATTTCAGTGTTACAGTACGACTAAAACGTTTACATAGCTAAGTGGATGTTATATTCGTGACAAAGCTATTTAAAAGTGATAGAATGAAACTAAACGGGGGAAGCCCTTAAAAAATGAAGGAGATGTTTAGACAAATGACATTAACTAAACAACACAAAAAAGTTATCCTTGTCGGTGACGGTGCCGTAGGATCATCATACGCTTTTGCTCTTGTTAACCAAGGAATTGCACAAGAACTTGGTATCATTGAAATTCCTCAATTGTTTGAAAAAGCTGTTGGTGATGCTGAAGACCTTAGCCACGCGCTTGCTTTTACTTCACCTAAGAAAATTTATGCAGCTAAGTATGAAGACTGTGCGGACGCTGACCTTGTAGTTATCACTGCTGGTGCTCCACAAAAACCAGGTGAAACTCGTCTTGACCTTGTTGGTAAAAACCTTGCTATCAACAAATCAATCGTTGAACAAGTTGTTGCGTCTGGTTTCGACGGTATCTTCCTTGTTGCTGCTAACCCAGTTGACGTTTTGACTTACTCAACTTGGAAATTCTCAGGTTTCCCTAAAGAACGTGTTATCGGTTCAGGTACTTCACTTGACTCAGCTCGTTTCCGTCAAGCACTTGCTGAAAAAATCGGCGTTGATGCTCGTTCAGTTCACGCCTACATCATGGGTGAACACGGTGACTCTGAGTTTGCCGTTTGGTCACACGCAAACGTTGCCGGTGTAAAATTGGAACAATGGTTGCAAGCTAACCGTGACTTGGATGAAGCGGACCTTGTAGAACTCTTCATCTCTGTTCGTGATGCTGCTTACTCAATCATCAACAAAAAAGGTGCAACATACTATGGTATCGCAGTAGCCCTTGCTCGTATCACAAAAGCTATCCTTGATGATGAAAATGCTGTTCTTCCACTTTCAGTATTCCAAGAAGGTCAATACGGAGTTGAAAACGTCTTTATCGGTCAACCAGCTATCGTTGGTGCACACGGTATCGTTCGTCCAGTTAACATCCCATTGAACGATGCTGAAACTCAAAAAATGCAAGCTTCAGCAAAAGAATTGCAAGCTATTATTGATGAAGCTTGGAAAAACCCTGAATTCCAAGCAGCTTCAAAAAACTAATTTTAGTTAGAAAAAATGTCTAGACGGTTTGTCTAGACATTTTATATTTCATTACTTTATTTCATTACTTTATTTCATTTGAGCAAAAGCTGCTTCTGCATCTGCGTTACTAATAGCACCTAATTGAATCTTAGCAATTTTACCCTGTGAATCAATTAGATACTCTGTAGGGATGCTTCGAATTTGATAATCTTGAAAAACAGCTCCTTTTGTATCATATAAAACAGGGATGTCTTTATAACCTTGTTCTTCAAACCACTTTGGAAATTGGTCTACCGTTTTTTCACCTTGAAGCCCTGGCGCAATGACAGATAAAATTTCGAAATCGCGATCTTCCTTTGCAGCAAGCTCCATCAATTCTGGCATACTCTTCTTACATGGTCCACACCAAGATGCCCAAAATTTAAGATAAACTTTTTTGCCTTTATAATCAGATAATTTGACTTCTTTTCCATCCATCGATTGGAGGGTAAAATCTGGTGCTTCGACTCCAATAGCTACTTGCTTCACAGGCGCTTGTTGTTTCTGACTTGATTGATTTTGTGGACTTGATTTTTTTTCTTCCTTGCCACAAGCAATCAGAAGAAAGATAGACAAGAAACTAAGGCCAAAATAGATAATTTTTTTCATAGATAACTCCTTTTATCCTAATATTCCAGATAAGACATTTAACTGTCCCAACATTAATAAAATTCCCATGAGAACGATCAATAAACCACCAATTTTCTTCAATAAAAGTATGTGGGATTTGATTCTACTAAAATAAGGCATGACAAGACCTGATGCCAAGGCCAGAACTAAAAATGGAAGTGCCATTCCGAGAGTGTAAATGAGGGTCAATAAAGCCCCCTGAAGAGCTCCATTTCCTCCTGAGGCAGCCAGTGCTAAAACAGAACTTAAAACTGGGCCTATACATGGAGTCCAGCCAAAGCTGAAGCTGATACCCAGTAAAAAGGCCGACAAATATTTACTAGACTGTTTTTGCTTAAATGTTACTGTTTTTTGTATCTCTAACTTTTGTAGATGAAGAATTTCCATCTGATGCAAGCCCAGTATGATAATCATGATCCCCATGACATAACGAAACCAGTCAGCATAAAGTAAATTCCCAAGGAATCCTGCTCCAAATCCAAGAATAAAGAAAATGAGAGAGATACCAGTAATGAAACAGAGTGTCCGAATCAAGCCTGACCAGGCAACATCTTTACCCAAAAAACGAAATGTCTTTGACTCCTCTTGATCATCCAGAAGAACACCTGCGTAGACTGGTAACAAGGGAAAGATACAGGGAGAAAAGAATGACAAGACCCCAGCTATAAAGACAGAAATAAAAAATAAAATACTTTCCAATTAAGAACCTTCTTTCATATAGTCATCTTTTATTTTACTATAAAAGAAAACGTTTGTAAGATATCTGCTACGCAAATTTATTCTCAACTTGAAAGAATCAAAAAAAGGAGCTCAGCTCCTTTTTTTGATTAATAAGTTCCCTCTTCACCTTGACTTGTCAAGATTACAGGCCCATCTTTAGTAATAACAAACTGATGCTCGTACTGACATGATAGTCCACCATCGATTGTTTTATGTGCCCAGCCTGTTTTCATATCTGTATCGATTTCCCAATCACCTGTATTGATCATAGGTTCGATTGTCAAAACCATACCTTCACGAAGGCGGAGACCACGACCTGCGATACCGTAGTTAGGCACCATTGGTTCTTCATGCATAGTTGGACCAACACCGTGTCCTACAAGATCACGAACAACTCCGTACCCACGACTTTCAGCATATTCCTGAATAGCAGCTCCAATATCTCCAATACGATTTCCTACAACAGCCTGCTCAATTCCCTTATACATAGCTTCTTTGGTAACATCCATCAAGTTTTTAACTTCTTCTGATGGTTTTCCAACAGCGTAAGCCCAACAAGAATCTGCCAAGCCGCCCGTAAAGTTTTGAGTATATTTTTTCATCTGCGCAACGTTGTTAAAATTGAGTTTAGAAACATTGAGGTCAGACTTAGCGATTGGCCCACCAAGAACCATATCTACCTTCAGTAAATCGCCTTCCTTCAAAATATAGTGGCGTGGAAAAGCATGGGCTACTTCGTCATTAAGCGAACAACAAGTTGCGTATGGATAATCCATCATTGCCCCATCAACACCAATTTGAAGGGGGAGGAAATTTTCTTCTTTACAACGACGACGCACATATTCTTCTACTTCCCACATATCTACACCTGGTTTGATGATGTCACGCAAACCGATGTGAATACTGGCAAGAAAATCGCCAGCCTTATCCATTGCTTCGATTTCTCTAGCTGATTTTAATGTAATCATGTTTTCTCCTAGTTTTAATTAATTTTTACAGTAACATTTGCTTTTGATACGATTTGATGATTGATATAAATGTCATAGTCAATAATGGCTGACCTTCTCGTATGATGAATAATTCTAGCCTGAATTCGCAAGATATCATCAATCTGAACAGCCTGTAAAAAGTAAATCAACATCTGTTCAATGATGAGATTACGTCCACTATTCACGACCAGATCCTGCGTCATATGGGTCAAAATTTCTGAAAGAACTCCATTTGCAAGGACTCCATTTTTTTCCAACATAAATGGTTCAACCGTAATGACAACTTCATCATGGTGGTAAGATAACTTCTGACCAACCTGTTCTGAAAATGTTGGTAATGCTGAAACTTGAGAGCGGCTCATCTTTTCCATGACATCCCGTCTAGTAATAACACCAAGTAAAGTTTGATTACTTCTCACAACAGGTACCATTTCAAAGTCTTCAGCAATCATTCTCTGGCTAACGTTAGCGATATTCGTCGCTAAACCAGTCATGTAGACTGTCCTTGTCATGACTTTATCTATCGTTGTACCAGGTGATTTATCTCCAGCGTCTCGCATGGTTACGACACCTACAACAACCTGATGCTGATTAATAACAGGGAAACGGCTCGTTCTATTCTTACGAACCAAGTCTAGATAATCTTTGACAGTATCCGTTTCCTGTAGAAAACCATATTCATGACTGGTACGATAGATTTTTTCAACCGTCAAAATATCTGTCTTGATCTGAACGTTGGACAAAGCTCTGTTGATCATAGTCGCAATTGTAAATGTATCATGCTTACTGCGCAATACTGGAATATTTTTTTTATTAGCATGGTTCAAAACATCTTCATGAACTTCAAATCCACCTGTTACCAAGACAGCATTTTCATTTTCTAGTGCTAATAACTGAATACGTGTTCGATCTCCTACGATAAGTAAGCCACCATCATGAAGATATGAAAGAATATTCTTTTCAGTCATCGCTCCAATGGAGAATTTACTAAATTCCCTATCCAATCCAGCTTGACCAGCTAAAACTTCCGAGCCTGTAACTTCTGCAATTTCTGCGAACGTTAATTTCTCAATAGCTACTTTTTTTGACTTTACACGTACTGTTCCACTTCGAGGACGTGTTTCAACAAGTCCCCTATTTTCAGCTTCTTTGATAGCCCGATATGCCGTACCATCACTTACTCCCAGCCGATTTGAAATACTACGAACACTGACACGCTTCCCAACTGGTAATTCTTCCAAGTAGGCTAATATTTCTTGGTGTTTACTCATTTAGATTTCCTTTTGTATAACGGAATTCTAGATAATCCCGCATCTTTCGGGTATAACGATCGCTACCTTTAAAACGACGATAAAGAACAAAATCTGATTTCTCTGCTACTTTCTGACTAGCAACATTTTCTAGATGTGTCACAATCGAAAGTTGCTTCAAGGCAAACTCGTTCGTGGATAAATCTCGTAATTTGGTAACTGCTTCAGTCATATACCCCTGAGACCAATAGTCTTTCTTTAAAAAATAGCCAATTTCAGCTTCTTTCTTAATTTCATCAAGTTTTTCAAACTTGATAGCTCCAATCATTCGTTGCTCTTTTTTATCACAAATAGCCCAAATTCCCAAAGGTGATTTCATAAAATAATTGGCAAGAGCATACTGACTTTCTTCAATACTTGCTTGTGCAGGAAAGATAAATTGAAGATTTTCAGGATCTGATGCAAGTTGATGAAAATCATCGACATCTGTAAAAAAGAAGGGACGGAAATATAAACGTTCCGTCTCATAGAAAGAAAATTTTGCTAATTTAGTCCAGATATTCATTGCAATCCTCAAAGTGCTAATCTTCGATTAGCTCAATATCTGCTCCAAGATTACGCAATTTTTCGATAATATTCGAGTAGCCTCGAAGGATGAATTCAACATTGGTAATCTCTGTTTTTCCTTCAGCCATCAAGCCGGCAATAACCAAGGCAGCTCCAGCACGTAGGTCTGTCGCTTTAACTTTTGCACCCTGCAAAGGATTTCCACCCTTATAAAGGATGTGGTCGTTTGTTGTTGAAATATCTGCATTCATTTTGGCTAATTCAAAAACATGGTTGACACGTTTTTCATAGATTGTATCAATCAATGTGCCACGACCTTCTGCTTTTAATAGCAAAGGAGTAATAGGCTGTTGAAGATCTGTTGCGAAACCTGGATAAGGAGCTGTCTTGATATTAACAGCCTTTAGATTTGTTTGCTCTTCGACGAAAATACTGTCTTCAGAAACAGTCATGTGAACACCCATTTCTTCAAGTTTAGCAATAAATCCTTCTAAATGCTCATAAAGTACATTATTAATTCGAATCCCATGGCCTACTGCAGCAGCCATTGAAATATAGGTACCTGCTTCAATACGGTCTGGGATGACTTGGTGACGTGTTCCATGAAGGCTATCTACACCATCAATAGTAATCATATCCGTACCTGCGCCACGAATGTGAGCTCCCATATTGTTTAATAATGTAGCCACATCAATGATTTCAGGTTCACGAGCAGCATTTTCAATAACTGTTCGACCTTTGGCTTTTACTGCTGCTAGCATCGTATTAATTGTTGCACCAACACTAACAGTATCCATATAGATATGCGCACCATGTAGGCTTGATCCCTGGGTTGAGAGATTCATATTATCTCCCTCGTAGGTTGTCTTAGCTCCCATAGCTTCAAATGCTTTTAAATGCAAATCAATCGGACGTGGTCCTAGGTCACACCCTCCAGGCAAACCTACAGTTGCTTCACCAAAACGTCCTAAAAGACTACCATAGAAATAATAAGACGCACGCAAGCTATTAATTTTACCATAAGGCATTGGTTTATTTTGAACACCACGAGGATCAATCTCAAGAACATCGTCATAACGCTTGACACTAGCTCCCATGATTTCCATAATCTCAATAAGACTAGCTACATCAGAGATGTCTGGAACACAATCCAAAATCACAA
>NZ_AJML01000008.1:0-2597 GCF_000259525.1 Streptococcus sp. SK140
TTTTCGAGCATAGAATATTGGTTAATCGTAATCAAATTCCGAATGATATATATGGTCCAATGACTACTTCAGGAATTAGGTTAGGAACAGTTGGTATTACAAATCTAGGATACACAGAGCCTGATATACAGAAATTAGCTGAACTAGTAGCTAATTTACTAAAATATAAACAATTCAACTACTCTATACACTCTGAACTCATTAGCAAATATCACAAAAAGATTAATATCTCCAATTAGGAGATAGACCAAGACAAAAATTATAATTTTTATATGGAATTAGTATATAGTATTTAGTTAATCCATCCTTATAATTTTCAATATATGATTGATCATAAACAGAAGGAATATCACTAATTTGTTTTAGATTGTATACAACTTGAAATTTATACCAAGGATCATCTATTAGTGGAATTTCTGACTCAAAGTATCTTAAAGAATTCTGAAAATCTATAAGAGAAATATTTTCAGACACCAATTCAACAACTAATTTATTTAGTTTAAGCATACGAACATCTAAAGTTAAAGATCTAGGACACATTTGAAGTGATTTATTGATATATTCTAGAGATTGTTGATAATCTTTCTTCATTAGAAATAAAACTGATTTATTACAATATGATTCAAAAATTTCATTTGAATCATATTTTTTTAGTATTTTTTCTGCTTTGTTGAGATTTTCTAAAGCTAAATCATATTCTCTATTCCATGTATAAATAACTCCTAAATTATTATATACAGTTGCAACAGGAATATACTGCTCATTCACTTGAAAATACTCTAATGCTAATTTGAGATTTTTAGTAGCTTGTTCAATTGGAAAATAATGGGCAGAATTTCGTAAAATAATATAATAAAAATCATCTTTTTCTACTGCATTAAGAGTTTCATTAAGAAGTTTTATTGCTTCTTTATCTTTACCTAGATGTCCATAAGCGTTTAATTTATAGAGCAAATTTCCTGAGTTGTTTTCTAATTTTTCTAGTAAATTTAACGCTTCATTAAATTCATATAGTTGAATTAAAAATCTAGGATAATATAAATTTATATTTTCCGAATAATACTCAACTTTAAGATTTCTAAGAATTGTTAAACCATCATTAAAATTTGAAGTCCATTGATGTGAATTCAAAATATAATGTATATATTTCTCTGGTAATAATTCTATTAAATTAAATATCTTTTTACTCAAAGATACGATATAAAAATAAGAATTTTTTCTATATTCTATTTCGAGTAATTTTTTTATGTATTCTATATTTTGTCTTAACTCTTCAAGACTACTGATATGTATTAAGCAGTGAATTAAGTAAGCTAATTCACCACCTATTCCTATGGATAAGATAGTCTGTTCTAAATATATTTTAAGATTCTCTGTAACTAATTTAAGATCAGAATCAGTAGTTTGATTTAATATACTATTAACAATTGATTCATGTGATATTTTTATCTTATCATTTGTATCTCCATTAATGTATACAAAGCCTGCATTAATAAGAGCATTTAACGAATTCGATACTTCAGTTGTGTCCTCTATAATAGATTTTATGTAGTTAAAAACTATTTCTTTACTCATTCCAGCTGGAAAAATTGATGATATAATCAGAATATTTTTTTGAGTGTCTGAAAGTTTATTATAAATGTCAGAAATACTAAGTAGTTCTGAATTAGGGTTGTCTGCCAGTTTATTAATAATTAATTCAATTTCTTTATAATTTCCTTTAGTTAACTGCCAAATTTGATTTAACATGGTATTATCTAGAAAATCAATCTGATTATTTATTAATAATTTACACTCTTCTTCTGTCAGATAAGATAAATTTAATACATTAGAAGTATAATTATCTAATGTATCTAATTTATCAACTAAACTGACAGCTTCATCAGTTCGATGTATTATGGTCAAAGAAATTCCTTTTTGAAGTGTGTTGAAATCATCTTCAAATTTTATTTTTATATTATCAGGTAAAAATTGATAATTATCAATAATTATGTTAACTCTGACTTTTTTTGAAATATTATAGAAGTAACGTAAATATAGATCACTTTCGAAAATTTCTTCTTTTATTTCAGAAATAACTTCCTCCCAAGGATAGTCAATAATTTTCTTATACGGAACGTTTAATGAAATTAGTGATTTGATAAGTTTAAAACTATGCTTCAATGTTAAGTTGGTTAGTTTTTGTTTTCTTAAATAATTTGAGAACGAATATTTATGTGGTATAGATAAACAAAGATTTCTCCTGAATTGAGTAGCTATATAAGCTCCTTTTAATAAATTTTCAAAAAATTTATTACTTTCAAATCCATCATTTGCAACATCAACATATAAAATAAAAATTTCTTTATTATTTCTATATATTTGTTGGCTAACTTCTTTAACTAATTCAGTCTTGCCACTGCCACTAAAACCATTTATAATGAATAAACTATTTTTATCATTGCTAGAATACTTAAAATGGTGTTTTAGCTGTTCTATTTCATTGTTGCGTCCATAGTACATAAATATTCTCCTACCGATAACTATTTATTATCACTATACAAAGCACCCAAATAGGTTTATAATAGCATGATTATTGATGAAGGAGATTTTCATGG
>NZ_AJML01000009.1:0-9144 GCF_000259525.1 Streptococcus sp. SK140
TCTTCGAAAATCAAATTCAAACCACGTCAGCTTCACCTTGCCGTACTCAAGTACAGCCTGCGGCTCTCTTCCTAGTTTGCTCTTTGATTTTCATTGAGTATAAAAAACAAGGATATCAAAATATGAAAACTGAATATCAAAAAATGATTGCGGGGGAACCCTATCACCCGTTTGATCCAGAACTCCGTGCCTTAGCGCAAACAGCGCGACAAAAGCAAGCAGCTTTTAATGAAGAAGTCGACCCGGTAAAAGGTATGGAAATCATCAAAGGTTGGTTTGGTTCTACTGGTGAAAATCTCTACATCAACACTCGCTTGATGGTAGATTACGGGGTCAATATTCATCTGGGAGAAAATTTTTATTCCAATTGGAATTTAACTATGCTAGATGTTTGTCCTATAACCATCGGTGATAATGCCATGATTGGTCCTAATTGTCAATTTTTAACACCCCTTCACCCACTGGATCCCGACGAACGAAACTCAGGACTAGAATTTGGCAAACCCATCACGATTGGTAAGAACTTTTGGGCAGGTGGTGGTGTCATTGTCCTACCGGGTGTTACTTTAGGGGATAATGTCGTTGCAGGAGCAGGAGCGGTCATTACAAAATCCTTTGGTGACAATGTTGTTCTAGCAGGAAATCCAGCACGAGTTATCAAAGAGATTCCAGTTAAAGGAAATTAAAGGTTGAGATAGAGAAGATGTAGTCTTTTTCACAAGAACTCTTTGGAATCGAAAAGCCTAACCAGTCTCAGTATCAAAAACTTATTGCTAGCAAAAAACGAGGTCGGAATTTTTATCCGAGCCTCGTTTTTCGTTTTTAGAGATTCTTTCTCTTTTTAGCTTTTTTAGTTAATGCCACATCGCATTGATCGATATTCTGTGTAAGGTAGCTAGTCACTTGGAAATCATCAACCTCTGTTTTTAGCTCGACTTCATAGACAATGCTAAGGTTGTCCCCTGCATTTGTGCTATTGATTGTAATCATGTCAATTTCTGAGCAGAATTGGTCAAGAGCTGATTGGATAGCACCTTGAATTTTCTCTTGATTAGCTACCGTGATTGTCAAAAGTCTACGGCGTTGATTGTCAGTTTTGACTTGTTGATTTTCCAAAAGGAACCAAACGCCCAAGATAAAGAGAGTGAAGAGAATTGCTAGGAAGAGATAGCCTGTTCCGCAAGCTAGACCGATAATCATGGCAAGGAAAATAGCAATCAGTTCTCTTGAACCACTAGTTGCAGAACGGAAACGAATCAAACTAAAAGTTCCGGCTACAGCAATTGAAGTACCCAAGCTCCCATTGACCAGAAAAATAACCAAGGTCATAAGGCAGGGGAGTAGAGTCAAGCTGATAGCAAATTCTCTGGTGTAGAGGGTCCGATATTTGTAGGTCCAAGTAAGTGCCAAACCGAGGACTAGACTGACTAGAAGTGCCAGCAGTAGTTGGAAGGGGTCTGCACTTGCAGTGATGTTGTTGAAAATTGAGTTAAATAGATTAAGCATAAGCGGTACCTGCGCTTTCTATACTGGGATGTGGTGCATAAGGAAGGCCTTGAGATTTGTGGTAAGCACAACTGTATTTTGAAAATTTGTGCTCCATCAAACCGTACTTGTCTAGAATGTCTTGTAACCACTGAGGTTTGTTTCCAGGAGCTTTAATCTCCATAATGACAGTATCATCATCTAAGAGAGTATCACCATGGTTGCCAGCGAAAAGACTGACATTTTCATCTCTATAGACTAGATTTTGGTCAATTGTGATACGAATTTTGTTATAGTTGTAGCCCTCGATGTATTTTTTTTCTTTTAATGAATAACGATCGTAGTAGATGTACATACGAGGCTGGATAGCCTGCTTGTAATCCTGGTGAAGCTTTTTCACTTTTTCAATGACGACTGTATCAGTAATGCTAGCATCCAGGTGCCCTTTTGTCATAAAATTAAGAATAGAACTAGGAGTTGAGAGTAGTCTAAACTTGCGACCAACTCCTTCTTGGTCCTTGGTTTTGATTTCTAAAAATACTTGACTATCTGCTTTAGGTTGACTGAGATAGGTCCGCATCCGAACCTTCTCTTTTCGCTTATTTCCAAAATCATCATCTTGGAGCACAGCAAAGTCTTCCGTATCAAAGTAGATATTTGAAATAGTTGAAATTGGATAGTCGTCTTCTACTAGATATTCCTTTAAATCTTGAATCAGTTTGTCTAGTTTATCTTTGGAGACAATATATTTGGTTTCAATCCGCTTAAAAGTAGTTTCTAATGGTTTCATAAGTCTTTCTCCTCTTGCTTTCAGTTATACTATTTCTAAACAAGGTGAACTTGCTTGTCTACAATTCTAGAGGGGATTTCTAAAACTTTTGTTAAATTTAACTTAATTGAAACTAAACTTAAGAAAACTTTCAGAAAAAGTTTAGGCTTCTTTTAGGAAAGACCCGTAGACTAAGAGCATGTAAAATGAAAGACGAGGAAACGAGCATGAAAGCAAAAAAATGGACATTCCTATTAACAAGTATAACAACTCTAGCACTAGTAACAGCATGTACCCAGTCAACTTCAAATACAATAGCTAGCAATAGTACTGCAACGACAACAGTAACTACCAATAAGAAAACATCTAGTTACTTTACAGATAAGGACTATGATACTTCTTATGATGAAAAGACAGCAGCAACTGTAACTCTGTCAGGATCAACGGCAACGGTATCAGGTGATGGAGTGGCCGTATCGGGTTCTACCGTTACAATCTCTAAGTCAGGTACCTATGTGATTTCCGGTCAATCTGATGGAGTTCAAATCAAGATCGAAGCTGGAAGTTCAGATGACGTACACATCGTTCTAAATGGCGTCACCATGACTAATACCAATGCAGCTATTTCTGCAACATCAGCCGGCCATGTTTACCTAACTCTAGCAGATGATACAACCAATAGCCTGTCAGATTCAGCTTCAAACAGTGATGACAAGGCTGACGCGGCCCTCTTCTCTAAAGTGGACTTGACCATCAACGGTAAAGGAACTCTCAATGTAGATGGCAAGAAAAACAATGCTATCAAGGCTAACGATACACTTCACATCACAGGTGGAACCTACAACATCACAGCAGTTGGAGATGCCTTTAATGTTAATGATGAACTCAACATCACCGGGACAAACATGGCCATCGATGCCAAGGAAGACGGAGTCAAGGTCGACAATGATGACGATACTTCTGTTGGAACCATGTATCTCTCTGATAACACTATAACCGTTACTGCAGGTGATGATGGTATCCATGCCTCAGGTGATTTGGTCATCGATAGTGGAACCTATACCGTCAAGAATTCTACCGAAGGGCTTGAAGGAAAGTCAATCACTATCAACGGTGGGGATATTACCATCTATTCAACAGATGATGGTGTCAATGCGGCTAACAAAAATGCTCAACAAAGCGAAATTTTCTTTACCATGAATGGTGGGAACTTGACAGTTGAAGTTGGCCAAGGGGACACAGATCCAATTGATTCAAACGGTAATATTACAGTTAATGGAGGAACCATCAAAATGACTGGTCAATCTGGTTTTGACTTTGACGGAACAGCGACCTACACAGGTGGAGATATCTACCTCAATGGTGAAAAACAAACTGAAATCGTCAATTCTATGCCTGGAGGCGGAGGAGCACCTGGCGGTGACCCTCAAGGAAATGGTGGCCCTGGTGGTGGTGCACCTGGCGGACACCCATAAAATAAAATCTCCTTTCTCGAAAGAGAAGGGAGATTTTTTTATTGTTAGGACGAGAAAGAATTATTCCCCGTCTTTTTTAAAGATGTTTTTTACACCAGATACTGCACCTTCGACAGCTTCTTTAGCATCTTCAGCAACTTCTTTAGCTTTTGAAGCTACTTTTTCTGCAGCTCCTTCAGCTTGAGTTTTTGTATCGCCAGTAAGTTTACCAAAACCTTCTTTAACAGAACCTTTAGCTTGGTTGAATTTTTCTTCGATTGACATGGGGATTACCTCCGTTAATTTATTCCATCATCTAAATTCCATCAGATAATAACTTAAGTATATACCCTTTTGTACTAAAAAGCAAAAAACTGATACGAAAAGCATCAGTTTATTTTTTTAATAGGTTACAACATTCAATTGACCTTTATCGTATTCAGCAATAAAGATATTTGAGACTTCTTCGAAACCTTCTTCTTTCAATTTCTCAGTTAGCCACTCCTCGGATTTGCCAATGGTTTCTAGGATTTCAATTTGGACAACACCGTCTGTAATGACTGGGTACTTAGGATTCTCGTCACCCATTCTTACGACAATCAGCTGTCCATTTTGCTCAATCACAGCTCTCTTGACTTCTTTCAATTGGAAAATCCCTTGAGAGCGCAACTTAAGAGCTACATCTGCCGCTGCAAGACCTTTTGAGCGACAGGCTTCTGGATCTAACTTACCATTTTTAATGATAATAGTTGGTTTTCCGTCAATCAGATGTTTGATGAAGGAAACATTGGTATTCAACCATTTAAGGAGTAAAATGAGAATAGTCCAAATAATGAGGATAACAATGTATTGGATGATGGTAATAGAACTATTGTAGATAACCCCACCGATAATACCCCCGAGAACAAAGTTCTGGATTTGGTCCACTGCAGAACTTGGTGCAAGATTTCCTTTCCCTGTTACGTTAATAACAAACACTAGAGAAAGAAGCCCTAAGGCTAATTTAATCGCAATTGTAGCAAAAAAGCTTATCATTTTTCAACCTCCACGAGTTCAACATCTGATTTATAGAGTTCTATCTTTTCTAATAAGTAGCTATCTTGGTCGCTTCCACTGATAGCGCGGTAAAAATTGTCGCCAACCTTAACAATGGCTCCGTCAGTTGTAGCTGAAGTATTGACGTAGACAGCCTTTTTATCAACACCTAACTCTTTTGAGACAATCTCGATGAAGTGTAAGGAACTACGGAATTGATTGTCATTGGATTGGTTGTTTTGAAAATTCGTAATGCTTATCAAAACGAAAGCTATTAAGGTCAAAATAGAAATAATCGATAATTCACGGAACTTACTTCCTCTCTTATCTTGAAAAGCCTTAAATGCAAAAAATCCAGTCACAATAAGCAGTAAAGCTGATACGATAATCATGACCCAATTCTGTTGACTAATCTGGCTGAGCACATAGTCATAGGAATAGAATTTCATAAAACTCCCTCACTTTTTTTAAATTCAATCTATTATAAGATAATTCCTTTGCTACAGCAATTTTTTTAGTACGAAAAATAGTTTTTAATTCTTCTTTCCTATTTAAAATAAGTTTTTGAGTTGACTTAGGCTTCCGTCTTGACTTTCGTTTTGCTTTTGTTATAATAGTACAAATTTAGAGGAGGTACTCTATGATTCAAAAACATGCTATTCCTATTTTAGAGTTTGATGACAATCCGCAAGCGGTTATCATGCCTAACCATGAAGGTTTAGATTTACAGTTGCCAAAGAAGTGCGTCTATGCATTTTTGGAGGAGGAGATTGATCGCTATGCTCAGGAAGTAGGGGCGAAGTGCGTCGGGGAATTTGTTTCTGCCACGAAAACTTATCCTGTTTATGTCATCAACTACAAGGGCGAGGAGATTTGTCTGGCCCAGGCGCCCGTGGGTTCTGCCCCAGCGGCCCAGTTTATGGATTGGTTGATTGGCTATGGTGTGGAGCAAATCATTTCCACTGGTACTTGTGGAGTCCTAGCTGATATAGAGGAGAATGCCTTTCTAGTTCCAGTTCGAGCCCTACGCGATGAAGGAGCCAGTTACCATTATGCACCACCTTCTCGTTATATGGATGTGCATGTTCAAGCAATTTCTGCTACCGAGCAAGTTTTGGAACAACTAGGTGTCCCTTACGAAGAAGTCATGACTTGGTCGACAGACGGATTTTACCGAGAAACAGCTGAAAAAGTTGCCTATCGTAAGGAAGAAGGTTGTGCAGTTGTGGAGATGGAGTGTGCAGCTCTTGCAGCAGTTGCCCAGCTTCGAGGAGTAGTTTGGGGTCAACTTCTATTTACAGCCGACTCTCTAGCGGATTTAGAAAATTATGATAGCCGCGATTGGGGTTCAGAAGCTTTTGACAAGGCCTTAGAACTCTGTCTTGAAATCGTTAGTCATATGTGACTGCTTTAACTGTTTTATGGTACAATGTAGCTATGTTATTCAAATCATTAAGAGAAAAAATAGAGCAGAGTCTGGCTCAGATGTCACCTGCTCGTCGAATTTTTTTGAGTTTTGCCCTAGTCATTTTACTAGGTTCCCTACTTTTGAGCCTACCCGTTGTACAGGTAGCAACTTCCAGAGCAACTTATTTTGACCACCTTTTCACTACCGTGTCTATGGTCTGTGTGACAGGTCTCTTTACCCAACCTGTAGTGTCCACTTATAATATCTGGGGTCAGCTAATCTGTATGTTCTTAATTCAGATTGGTGGCTTGGGTCTCATGACCTTTATCGGAGTTTTCTATATTCAGAGTAAGCAAAAATTGAGTCTTAGAAACCGTGAAACAATTCTGGAGAGTTTTAGTTTTGAAGAAACTCAGTCTTTGAAGGATTTTCTACGTTCCATCTTTTTGACGACTTTTTTAGTAGAAGGTTTAGGAGCCTTTCTGCTGAGTTTTCGTTTTATCCCCGAATTTGGCTGGGGGCGAGGTATTTTAACGTCTATCTTTTTGGCGATTTCAGCTTTCTGTAATGCTGGATTTGATAATTTTGGAAGTACGAGTTTGCTAGCCTTTCAGACAGATCCTTTGGTTAATCTAGTGATTGCTGGCTTGATTATTACAGGCGGTCTAGGTTTCATGGTTTGGTTTGATCTAGCAACCCAGTTAGGAAAGAAGAAAAAACGACGTCTTCGTTTTCATACCAAATTGGTTCTTTTTTTAACAGTGGGGATTTTATTTACTGGAACAGTTTCAACTCTCTTGATTGAGTGGAACAATCCAGGGACCATTGGCAATCTTAGCGTACCTGATAAATTGCTGGTCAGTTTCTTCCAAACTGTCAGCATGAGAACAGCAGGTTTTGCTTCTATTGATTACACTCAAGCTAGACCTGTAACATTGCTGATTTATATCTTACAAATGTTTCTCGGTGGAGCACCTGGAGGAACAGCAGGAGGACTAAAAATCACGACCTTCTTTGTTTTGTTGGTATTCGCACGCAGTGAGTTTTTAGGGTTACCTCATGCCAATGTAGCACAGAGAACGATTGAACCTCGGACAGTCCAAAAATCATTCAGTGTCTTCATTATTTTTTTATTGACTTTTCTGGTTGGCTTGATTTTACTAGGAATAACAGCAGAAGGGAATCCGAAATTTATCTACCTGATGTTTGAAACTATTTCAGCACTTGCTACGGTTGGAGTAACTGCTAATTTGACACCAGAATTAGGCAAATTAGCTCTCAGCATTGTCATGCTACTGATGTTTATCGGACGAATTGGGCCACTGACGCTATTAGTCAGTTTAGCTGAGTATCGGCCAGATAAGAAAGATATGATTCACTATATGAAAGCAGATATAACCATAGGATAAGAAAGGATAAGCTATGTCAGATCGGACAATCGGAATTTTAGGTTTGGGTATTTTTGGGAGTAGTGTTCTCGCCGCTCTCGCTAAGCATGATGTAAATATCATAGCCATTGATGACCATGAGGAACGAATCAATCAATTTGAACCAGTCTTGGCGCGTGGTGTTGTTGGAGATATCACAGATGAGGACCTCTTGCTATCAGCTGGAATTGATACCTGCGATACCGTAGTCGTCGCAACGGGTGAAAATCTAGAGTCCAGTGTTCTTGCAGTCATGCATTGCAAGAGCCTGGGTGTACCAACTGTTATTGCTAAGGTTAAAAGCCATACAGCAAAAAAAGTCCTTGAAAAAATAGGTGCAGATTCAGTCATTTCACCAGAGTATGAGATGGGTCGTTCGTTGGCACAGACGATTCTCTTTAATAACAGTGTAGATGTCTTTCAGTTGGACAAGAATGTCTCCATTGTCGAAATGAAAGTTCCTGTATCGTGGGTAGGAAAGAGCCTTAGCCAATTAAATCTTAGAGGACGGTACAATCTCAATATCCTCGGTTTTCGTGACTACGAAAATGCTCCCTTAGATGTACAGTTTGGACCGAATGATCTATTGAAAGCCGACTCCTATATCATGGCAGTGATCAATAACCAATATTTGGATACTCTAGCAAGCCTCAGTGAGTAGAAGAGGAGTGACTATTCTTTTTTCAACGACTATTGAGTCAATATAAGTATTTTATAAGAGGGATTTAAGAAAAATTTTAACTTTTTCTTAATCCTTTTTAATTTTAGGAGATTATACTAGAGTCATCAAATAAAGAAAAACTCTAAGGAGAATCCTATGAAATTCAATCCAAATCAAAGATATACTCGTTGGTCTATTCGTCGTCTCAGTGTCGGTGTTGCCTCAGTTGTTGTGGCCAGTGGCTTCTTTGTCCTAGTTGGTCAACCAAGTTCTGCACGTGCCGATGTGGTTAATCCGACCTCTGCTCAAGTCGTGCCAGATGCAGATTCGGTAAGTGCAAAGAGCTACTTACCAGTAGAGCTACTCAAAGAAGCAGTGGATACTACTCTTCCTTCAGAACAGGCAGATTCAACGCCTAAAGCAAGCTTGGATACTACAAGTTTTTCAGAAAAAGCGGATGTGTCTAATAAAGACCAAGTAGTAGCACCAAAAGAAGAAGTGCAATCCCAAGATGACTCTAAGAAAGAAACAGAAGATACGGTTAAACCTGCAACAAATTCTGCTCCTGTAGTATCTGGACAAGACCGTGAGGCAGGTGAAGCTCAACCAGCAACCACCCCTGCTGAAGTTCAAAAAGGCGTGGTTGATAATACCAAAGACACAGTTGATGTCCCAGCTACTTACTTGGACAAAGCCAATTTCCCTGGTCCATTCACAGCTGGTGTTAATCAAGTTATTCCATACGAATTCTTCGCTGGCGACGGCATGTTGACTCGCCTTATCTTAAAAGCATCCGATAAGGCCCCATGGTCAGACAACGGTTCAGCCAAAAATCCGGCTCTCCCACCAGTAGAGAAATTGGGCAAAGGCCTTTACTTCTATGAAGTAGACTTGGCAGGTACTCA
>NZ_AJML01000010.1:0-73803 GCF_000259525.1 Streptococcus sp. SK140
CGGAATCGCACCTTCAGTGATGAATGACAAGCCCATAACAATGTTAGTCAAACCAGAGTTGCGTTCTTCCTTGGTGAATTTATCTTTGAAGAGAAGAGTTGCGACAAAGATTGCAAGTGGTGGAACCATTCCTCCAGCCATAACTGCTGCCATAGCTACTGAACCACCTGTTGACACTGTTGCTGCAAGAGTACCAGTACCAAAGACATAAGCTGCTTTATTGACAGGTCCACCCATATCGACAGCCATCATTCCTCCAAGAACGACTCCTAGAAGGACAGCCGAACCACCTTCAAGACCACCAAGGAAGTTGTTCATACCGGTGTTGATAGCAGCCATAGGGATGTTCACAGCCAGCATAACAAATCCTGTCAAGATTGTTCCAAAAAGTGGCAAGAGAAGGATTGATTTAGCACCTTCAAGTGAGCGAGGAACCTTCACGTATTTCTTAACCAAAAGTACCAAGGCACCAGCGATAAATCCACCAACAAGGGCTCCTAGGAAACCTGATGATACACCTGCAAGAGCTGAAGTTGCTTCACCACCTTGAGCATAAGGGATTTTACCAAAAGCAAAACCTTCTTTGGCAATAGCTCCAGCTACGAAACCTGCTACCAAACCTGGTTTTTCAGCGATTGAGTAAGCAACATATCCAGCAAACACTGGCAACATCAAACCAAAGGCTGCGCCACCGATTTTCATGAACATAGAAGCGAGTTCATGGTAAGAACCAAGATTTCCAAGGCTATCATTTGGCACACCCATAGCACCATCAATCAAGAAGGCTAGGGCAATCATGATACCACCACCGATAACGAATGGCAACATTTGAGATACACCACTCATCAAGTGTTTTTAGAAAGCACCACCGACACTTTGTTTTTCGTTAGATGCTGTTGAAGCTTGTGCTCCATTAGCAGCATGATAAACTTCAGCATTCCCAGAAAGAGCCAAGTTAATCAACTCTTCAGTTTTACGGATACCATCTGCAACTGGACGATTTACCAATGGTTTACCATCAAAACGATCCATCTCAACTGCTTTATCTGCAGCGATAATTACAGCTTTAGCCTTACGGATATCTTCTGCTGTCAATTGGTTACCTACACCGCTGGCACCATTAGTTTCAACCTTGATACCAACACCCATTTCAGCAGCCACTTTTTGAAGAGCTTCTTGAGCCATATAAGTGTGGGCAATTCCTGTTGTACAAGCAGTTACAGCAACGATAAAGTCATCAGAACCATTTGCAGGAGCCTGAACTGGTTCCTCAGTTTTCTCTGATGCTTGATCAAAGAGTTCAATAACTTGGTCAGCTGATGTTACTTGACGAAGTTTGTCAGCAAAACCGTCTTTCATCAAGTATTGAGACAATTCTGCCAAGGCAGCCAAGTGAGTATCATTGGCACCTTCTGGAGCAGCAATCATAAAGAAGAGGTCAGTTGGTTGTCCATCTAAACTTTCGTAGTCAACACCCTTGTTTGACTTAGCAAAGAGAACAGTTGCCTCCTTTACAGCAGCATTTTTGCTGTGTGGCATAGCGATACCATCACCCAAGCCTGTAGAAGTCAAAGCTTCACGCGCTAAGATTCCTTCTTTAAAAGTTTCAAAATCTGTCACGTATCCGTGTTCTACCAAGCTATGAATCATTTCTTCGATAGCTGCTGTTTTTTCAGTTGCTTGCAAATCAAGCAACATGACATCTTTTCTCAATAAATCCTGAATTTTCATCTTTTTTCTACCTCAACTTTTTCATAAGTTTCTTTAATAAATGCTGCAGTTGCCAAGTCATCAGAGAAGGTAGTTGCTGTTCCACAAGCCACACCCCATTTGAAGGCTTCTACTGCGTCTTTTGATTTGACAAACTCACCAGTAAATCCAGCAACCATAGAGTCACCAGCACCAACTGAGTTTTTCACTGTTCCCTTGATTGGTTTAGCAAAGTAGGCTCCATCTGATGTTACCAGAAGGGCTCCATCTCCAGCCATAGAGATAATAACGTTTTGAGCACCTTTAGCCAACAATTCTCGAGCGTATTTTTCAATCTCATCTAAACTTTCGAGCTTGACTCCAAAGATAGCTCCAAGTTCATGATTGTTTGGTTTGACCAAAAGTGGTTGATAATCCAAACTATCAATCAAGGTCTGACCTTCAAAGTCACAGACCACTTGAGCACCCGTTTGACGAGTCAAGGCAATCAAATCCTTATAGATGACATTGCCTAAGTTTTTAGCACTTGAACCAGCAAATACCACTGTATCTTCTGCTGTTAGACTTGAAAGAATAGCTTTTAATTCTTCAAGTTGTTCTGGCTCAACAGTAGGACCAGTTCCGTTGATTTCAGTTTCTTGATCCGCTTTAATCTTGACGTTGATACGCGTATCTTCTGCCACTTGGACAAATCGTGTTTCAATTTGCTCTTCAGCTAAAGTATCTGTGATAAATTTACCAGTAAAACCTCCGATAAATCCAGTCGCTGTATTTGGAATATCCAAGCGTTTCAAGACACGGCTAACATTGATTCCCTTACCACCAGCAAACTTATCATCACTATCCATACGATTAACACTACCAACTTCCACTTTATCCAGACGAACAATGTAGTCAATAGATGGATTTAGCGTGACTGTATAAATCATACTTCGATAACCTCCGTTTTTTCTTTGATAGCTGGCAAGAGTTCGTGACCCTTGCTTGTAATGACAATAGCTCTTTTTATAGGCGCAACCTTAGCGAAACAAGACTGACCTATCTTGGATGAATCCGCCAAAACATAAGTTTGTTTGGCATTTTCTAAGATAGCTCGCTTAACAGCTCCCTCCTCCATATCTGGAGTTGTATAATAACCTTCATCTACACCGTTCATTCCGATAAAGGCACGATTAAAGTGTAATTGGTTAATCTGATTAAGCGCGACACCACCGATGCTGGCATCAGTCGTCATCTTAACCCCACCACCGATAATCACAGTTGGAATTTGCTTATCCACTAATTGTACTGCATGGTGAATGGAGTTAGTCACAACAGTAATGTCTTTTCGCTCCAATTCCTTAATGAGAAAGGCTGTTGTACTTCCTGCATCCACAAAGATAACATCTTTTTCTTTGATGAGGGAAGCTGCTTTTTGCGCAATCAATTTTTTCTCTTGAAGGTTTTTGACAGATTTCTCTTGAATGGTTTCTTCTTCTTGCAAGGAGTGAGGCAACTCTGCTCCTCCATGAACTCGGCGAAGTTTATTTTCCGATTCCAATTCATCTAAATCTCGTCTAACCGTTGATTCTGACGTGTCTAACAAACCTACTAATTTCTCTAGAGAAATGACTTTATGTTTGCTCAGCTCCTCTAAAATCAATTTTTTTCTCTCGGTTTTTAGCACTTACTCACCTCCTGTTAACGATTACAATAATCATTCTACCACAAAAAAAATCAAAGTCAAGCACTTTTTATCACTTTCTTTCATTTTCTATCATTTTGCCAATTGTTTGAATTTTATTTGCAAGATAAATCCCTTTATGATAAACTATTTTAGTAAGTATTGGAAGATTACTCAAGAGGCTTAAGAGGCCGTGTTGGAAACGCGGTAGGCGTGTGAAAGCGTGCGTGGGTTCGAATCCCATGTCTTCCGTTGCTATAGTGTAGCTGCATCTTCATGCAGCTTTTTAAAATGGATTTTCGTCTATCAAAGATTTGAATTGCAAAAAATCACCCAGGAGTTAACTCTCGGGTGATTTTTTTCTACTTCATGTTAAAAGATCTTAAAAAATATCAAACAGCAATTTCACATTGAGGATGGTCAAGATAATGGAAACGATATAACCAAGGATGGTATTCCATTTGGCATTGGTAAATTCGCCCATCAGTGATTTCTTAGAAGTTAGATAAATCAAAGGGAAGATTGAAAATGGAAGAGCGATTGAAAGAAAGACCTGTGAATAAACCAATAACTGATCCAAGGTTTTTTCTTGATGACCAAACAGAACCGCTACTATCATAACAGGCAGTAAGGCAAAGAGACGAGTCGCCAAACGAATGAACCACTGAGGCAATCGCATATGCAAGAAACCTTCCATAACGATTTGTCCTGTCAAGGTACCTGTGATAGTCGAATTCTGACCACTGGCTAATAGGGCCAAGGCAAACAAGGTTGATAAGGTTGAGCTAGCTATAGCTCCCGCAATGGTAGAATCCTGCAGGGCGTTATACATTTGAGAAAAGGCAGAAATCTCAGATGCATGTCCGAAAAAGAGGGCCGCCCCTAAGATTAAAAGAAGGGAGTTAACGATAAAGGCCAAGGACAGTTGAAGATTCGAGTCCCAGGTCATAAAGCGCACGGCTTTTCGAACATCATTCTTGTCCTTGTGATTGATTTTCCGAGTTTGAGACAAGGAAGAATGCAAATAGAGGTTATGGGGCATCACTGTCGCACCCACGATACCTAACGCCAAGGTTAATTGACTTTCATGCCCTGGCAAAGGACTTTCAAATAAGGTTGCATTCGGTAGATAACCCTCAACGATTCCTTGGAAGCTTGGATGTGACAAAGCTACCAGATAAGTAAAGATTGCTAAAATCGTTAAAATCAGTGTTGTCACAATAGCTTCAATCTTCTTAAAGCCAAATTTCATCAGAAGCAATAAGAGAAAAACATCCAACACGGTCAAGAGAATTGCTATCATAATCGGAATCTTAAAGAGAAGATTGAGAGCAATCGCTGAACCTAGAACTTCTGCCAGATCTGTCGCCATCAAGGCTAATTCTAAAATCACCCATAGACTATAACGAAGCCATTTAGGTGAATGATGAGCCGTTGCTTGAGCCAGGTCCATCTGGGTTACAATACCAAGCTTTCCTGCCATCTGCTGAAGTTGCATGGCAATGAGAGATGAAATCAAGATAACAAACAAGAGACTATACTTATAGGAAGCACCACCGACTACACTGGTAATCCAGTTTCCTGGATCCATATAACCAACTGCGACAAGAGCACCCGGACCTAAAAAGGCCTTTAAATTTTGCCAGAAATGATTGTTATTTGGAGTATCGATAGATTGATTAATCTCAGAGAGTGACACTTTTTTATGAGAAGACATAGATACTTACCTCTTTCTAAACCTACTTTTTCATTATTTTCTATTAGAGAAAAATAAGATTGACTTTAAACTATTAAAACAATGAAAACTATATGAAAAACATTTAGTTTTTTCATTATTTTTCTTAAGGCACCTTAATTATAAAAAATATGATAAAAACTTAAGAAAATTCAACAAAATTTTAGGGAAAGTCAGAATAAGTCTACTCATTAACGATAATGATAAATCTATTGATAAACTTTGACATTTAATAGTGAACTGTAACTATTATTTCTAACTCGATTTCTCTATAAAAGAGGAAAAACCAGCGTCTTTTGACGCTGGATAAAAGCTACTTAGATCATTTAACAAGAAACTAAATTGCTTCTGTAACGAAGCTACGGCTTTCAAGTACCTTAAGCATAGCATCCGCTGTATCTAGGGCTGTAAAGAGTGGTACACCATGTTCGATAGCTGAACGGCGGATTTGTTCACCATCTTCATCAGCAGTTCGCTTGGTACCAACTGTGTTGATGATAGCTTGGATTTTCCCTTTACGAACATAGCTTGGGATATCGTGTTCATCATCACCGATCTTACCAACGAGTTGAGCCTTCAAGCCATGATTTGCAAAGAAAGCTACTGTTCCCTGAGTTGCAAGGATTCCGTAGCCAATATTTTGGAAACGACGAGCCAAATCCAAAGCTTCTTCCTTGGCATCGTCAGCGATAGTAAAGACAACATTCCCAAAGGTTGGCAAGTGAAGGTATGAAGCTTCAAAAGCCTTGTAGAGCGCTTTTTCTAGAGTCGTATCAGAACCCATAACTTCCCCTGTTGACTTCATTTCAGGACCGAGCAAGCTGTCTACTTTCGCGAGCTTAGTGAAGGAGAAGACAGGCGCCTTGATATGAACACGACTGCTTTCTGGGTAAAGTCCATCTTGGTAACCAAGTTCTTCAAGACTTTGACCAAGAATCAACTTAGTTGCAACCTGAGCCATCGGGATATTGGTTACTTTTGATAGGAATGGAACTGTACGGCTGGCACGTGGATTGACTTCAATAACGTAGACTTTTTCATCTTTGATGACAAACTGAATGTTCATCATACCAAGACAGTTAAGGCCGATTGCAAGACGTTTAGTGTAATCTGCGATCGTTTCTTGAACCTTTTGAGACAAGGTTTGTGGAGGATAAACAGCCATGGAGTCACCTGAGTGGACACCAGCACGTTCGATATGTTCCATAATACCTGGGATGAGGACATTTCGTCCGTCTGAGATGGCATCAACTTCACATTCTTGTCCAACGATATAAGAGTCGACAAGAACTGGATGGTCTGGACTTGCTTTAACGGCTGTACGCATGTAAGAACGAAGGTCTTCTTCGTTTTCTACAATTTCCATGGCACGTCCACCCAAGACATAAGAAGGACGAACGAGGACTGGGAAACCAATCTTACGAGCTGCAAGCACTGCTTCTTCTTCGTTTGTTGCAGTCTGTCCAGGAGGTTGTGGAATATCCAAGTCTTTGAGGGCTTGCTCAAAGAGGTCACGGTCTTCGGCACGGTCTAGGTCAGCAACCTGCGTACCAAGGATAGTTACACCAGCTTTTGCCAATGGTTCAGCAAGGTTGATAGCTGTTTGTCCACCAAATTGAACGATAACACCTTTTGGTTGCTCTAAGTCGATAACATTCATGACATCTTCAAATGTCAATGGCTCAAAGTAAAGTTTATCCGATACAGAGAAGTCGGTTGAAACGGTCTCTGGGTTTGAGTTCATGATGATGGCTTCGTAGCCAGCAGCTTGAATCGCCTTAACAGAGTGAACTGTTGCGTAGTCAAACTCAACCCCTTGACCAATACGGATTGGACCTGAACCTAGGACTAGTACAGATTCCTTTTTAGACTTGATGGATTCATTTTCCCAACCATAAGTTGAATAGAAATATGGAGTTTCTGATTCAAATTCTGCCGCACAAGTATCAACCATCTTGTAAACTGGGACAATCTTGTTTTCCAAACGTAGTTGGCGAACTTGATCAGCTGTAGTATTCCAGAGTTCAGCAATCTTACGGTCTGAAAAACCATTCAATTTTGCAGTTTTCAAAACTTCAAGATCTTGTGGATATGAGCCTAATTCTTGCTCAATTTCAAAGATATGCAAGAGTTTATCCAGATAAAAGATATCGATTTTTGTAAGTTCAGCAATTTCTTCTGGTGTGTAACCACGGCGAATGGCTTCTGATACATAGAAGAGACGGTCATCCTGTGCTTTGACAACTTTTTCAATCAAGGCATCATCTGAAACATCTGCAAGTTCAGGCATTTCATTGTGATGCACCCCAATTTCAAGTGAACGACAAGCTTTAAGAAGTGACTCTTCGATGTTACGACCGATGGCCATAACTTCTCCAGTCGCCTTCATCTGAGTACCAAGACGGCGCTCACCCTTTTCAAACTTGTCAAATGGGAAGCGTGGAATCTTGGCAACAACGTAGTCAAGGGCTGGTTCAAACATGGCATAAGTTGAACCTGTTACTGGGTTAATGACCTCATCCAAGGTCAAACCGACAGCAATCTTAGCAGCCAATTTAGCGATTGGGTAACCTGTCGCCTTAGAAGCAAGGGCTGACGAACGCGATACACGAGGATTTACTTCGATAACATAGTACTTAAAGCTGTGAGGATCGAGAGCCAACTGAACGTTACATCCACCTTCAATCTTGAGAGCGCGGATAATGCTCAAGCTGGCGTCACGAAGCATTTGGTTTTCATAGTCTGACATAGTTTGCGCTGGGGCAAATACGATGGAATCCCCTGTATGAATCCCGACTGGGTCAAAGTTTTCCATGTTACATACAACAAGGGCATTGTCAGCTGAGTCACGCATGACTTCGTACTCGATTTCCTTGAAACCTGCAATGGAACGCTCAATCAAACATTGAGTAACAGGTGACAACTTCAAACCATTTTCGGCAATTTCACGTAATTCCTCCTCGTTGGCACACATACCACCACCTGTACCACCAAGTGTGAAGGCTGGACGGACGATCACTGGGTAACCAATTGTTGCTGCGAAAGCTACGGCTTCTTCCACTGTATTAACAATTTCAGATTCTGGAATTGGTTGGTTCAGCTCTTCCATCAATTGTTTAAAAAGATCGCGGTCCTCCGCTTGGTCGATAGCAGACAATTTAGTACCGAGAAGTTCTACTCCCAATTCATCAAGAATTCCATTTTTAGACAATTCCATGGCCATGTTAAGACCTGTTTGCCCACCAAGAGTTGGAAGCAAGGCATCTGGACGTTCTTTACGGAGAATACGAGTTACAAACTCAAGTGTGATTGGCTCAATGTAAACCTTGTCTGCAATTTCCTTATCCGTCATGATGGTTGCAGGGTTTGAGTTCACCAAGACAACCTCATAACCTTCCTCTTTCAAAGACAAGCAAGCCTGAGTCCCAGCATAGTCAAACTCAGCAGCCTGACCAATAATAATCGGACCAGAACCAATCACCATAATTTTTTGAATATCAGTACGTTTAGGCATTTATAAGATATTAAGGGCGTCAAGCGGACAAAGCTAAAATAGGAGTTATGACGAAGAACTGTCAGTTCTAGGAATAACTATCTTTTTAGCACCGTCCGTAGCCCGTATTCAGTTCAGCAAATACGGCTCACCCTTCTCCTTTCTATTCGTCGCCTCACAGGGCGACATTAAATAAATTCTCCGACGATTTTTTTCGATAAAAAATCTAGTGCAGGGAGTTTTTAGTTCGCCTGATTGCGACTAAAAGAAACGACCTGCCTTTCTATTCGTCGCCTCACAGGGCGACATTAAATAAGATACAAAGGACGAATAGAAAGCGATAGAATGTTAGGAAACCAAGGAAGGATTGACAATCCGAGTTGGGTTCTCTAAATTCCGAGCTCTCCGTCCGTGTTCAGTTACATAAATTCTCCGACGATTTCACACTCGTCTTTAGTTTGCTTGTTTGAAAGCTTCCATCATCTCGATGAACTCGTCAAATAGATAACTTGCATCGTGCGGACCTGGTGCAGCATCTGGGTGGAATTGCACGGAGAAACCTGGTTGGTATCTGTGACGTACACCTTCAACTGACTTGTCATTGATTTCTTCATGAGTAATCATCAAATGGTCTGGAAAATCTTCACGACTCACTGCATATCCATGGTTTTGACTAGTAAAGTCCACGCGCCCTGTTGCAATTTCACGTACAGCGTGGTTAAATCCACGGTGACCAAATTTCATCTTATAGGTCTTGGCACCATTTGCCATTGCAAAGAGCTGGTGCCCCATACAAATACCAAAGATTGGAATTTTCCCGAGAATACCACGAATCATATCGAGTGCTTCTGGTACATCTTCTGGATTTCCCGGTCCATTTGACAACATAACTCCGTCTGGATTTAAGTGAAGGATTTCCTCTGCTGTTGTAGTATAAGGAACGACCGTTACATTACAATCTCTCTTAGACAACTCTCTTAAGATTGAATGCTTGAGACCAAAGTCTACAAGTACCACACTTAAACCTACTCCTGGAGCTGGGTAAGCAGTTTTTGTAGAAACCTGTTTGATGTTATCAATTGGTAGAACAGTTGCTTGAAGCTGATCTGTGATGTGATCGATACTATCTCCAACATGTGTCAGAGTCGCTCTCATAGTTCCATGTTTGCGAATGATTTTTGTCAAAGCACGTGTATCAATACCTGAAATACCAGGGATTTTCTTAGACTTCAAAAATTCATCCAGTGTCATCTGGTTTCGCCAGTTGCTGGCTCTACGAGCTTCTTCAAATACTACTACACCTTTACAGGTTGGACTGATAGACTCGTAGTCATCACGGTTAATTCCATAATTTCCAACCAAGGGATAAGTAAAGGTTAGAATTTGCCCATTATAAGACTGATCCGTAATGGATTCTTGATAACCGGTCATCCCAGTATTAAAGACGATTTCACCAGTTACATCAATATCAGCCCCAAAGGCTTTACCTTCAAAAATTGTTCCATCTTCTAAAACTAGAAGTCGTTTAGTCATAAATTCACCTCTCGTGGATGCTCTCAGGCATCTTTTAACGTTTTGTGTCTTATTTTGCGTTTCTGTAAGTCAATACAGATTCTAAAATTGCCATTCTGACAAAGACACCATTGGTCATTTGTTGAACAATACGTGATTTTGGTGCTTCGACCAAGTGATCAGCAATTTCAACATCGCGATTTACAGGAGCAGGATGCATCAGAATAGCTTTATCTTTCAAGCGTTCATAACGTTCTTGAGTCAAACCATGCTGGGCATGATAGCCCTCTTTTGAAAAGACTGTTCCACTTGCATGACGCTCATGTTGAACACGGAGAAACATCATCACATCAACTTGGTCAATGATTTCATCAATGCTTACAAACTGTCCATAGTCTGCAAACTCTTGACTTCTCCATTCCTCAGGTCCAGCAAAGTAGAGTTCTGCTCCTAAGCGTTTTAAGATTTGCATATTGGATTTAGCCACACGCGAATGGTCAAGGTCACCAGCAATAGCTACCTTGAGTCCTTCGAAGTGTCCAAATTCTTCATAAATGGTCATCAAATCAAGCAAGCTTTGGCTTGGGTGTTGGCCCGAACCATCCCCACCATTGATAATCGAAGTCGTAATCGTCGGACTATCGATCAACTCTCTGTAGTAATCCACCTCTGGGTGTCGAATGACACAGGCATCTACTCCCAAGGCTGACAAGGTCAAAATTGTATCGTAGAGTGTTTCACCCTTGTTGACTGAACTTGTTTTCACATCGAAGTCCAGTAGCTGAAGGCCCAGTTTAATCTCTGCTACTTCAAAAGATTTATGGGTACGAGTCGAACTCTCAAAGAAGAGATTAGAGACGATGTGTTGGTCCTCATAAGACGCTTTTGCTCCATTTTTAAACTCAATTCCTCGTTTAATCAATTTCATAACCTGATCCACAGTGAGATCTTCCATGGATACCACATGTTTCAATGCTTGTTGATTTTCTGACATGGCTACTCCTTTAGCTATTAAGCTTCTTCAGTAATCAAAACTCTATCTTGACCATCAAGTTCTGTCATCTCAACGATGATTTCTTCAGAACGACTAGTTGGAATATTTTTCCCAACATAGTCTGGACGAATTGGCAATTCTCTATGCCCACGGTCAACCAGTACCGCAAGACTCACGCGCGCTGGGCGACCATGTCCGACAATGTTATCGATAGCAGCACGGATTGTACGACCTGTATAAAGTACGTCATCCACCAAAATGACTTCTCGATCTGTCACATCGACAGAAATCAATGAAGTATCTTCACCACTTTTGACATCATCGCGGAAAGGTTTTGTGTCTAATTCTACAACGGGAACAGAGATATTTTCCAATTGTTCCAAACGCTCTTGGATACGGTGAGCAATGAAGACACCTCGTGTTTTTATCCCAGCCAATACAATCTTGTTTAAATCTTTATTTCGCTCGATAATCTCGTAGGTAATCCGAGTAATCGCTCGCTTGACGGTCAATTCATCTACAACTTCTTTTGTCTTCATGACAAACCTCCAAAAAGAAAAGTCTCCTTTTTCAAGGAGACTTGAGAATGTACAACTAAGCGAGCCTTACTGTAAACAGTATAGACTTACCCTTCTACTTAATCGAGCTCCTTGCCTGCCTCACGGGACAGGTTTAAAGGAATATTTTATTGTCCTTACTATATCACAAAGCATACTTCAAAGCAAGTAAAAACATTCAATGCGAAGCCTTATAATGAACTAAAATCGTATAACTGTGGATAGTGATCACATTCTGGATTTTTCGGATGACAGATCGCACGACCAAAGTAAATCATAGCCTGATGGGCTGCCAACCACTCTTCTGGTGGCAAGACATCCATGACACGTTTTTCGACCTCAAGGGGCGTAGCTGATTTTTTTACAATATCGTGGTGTTTACAGATTCGCTCTACGTGAGTATCAACTGCAAAGGCCGGAATTCCGAAGCCTACGCTCAAAACTACGTTAGCTGTTTTTCGGCCAACTCCTGCCAAACTCTCTAATTCTTCCCTAGTCTGAGGGACTTGACCGTCAAAATCATCCAGTAGTTGCCGAGCACATTTTTTGAGGAATTTAGCCTTATTGCGATAAAGGCCTAGGCGAGAAATATACGAGGCAATCTCACTCTCACTTGCATCTGCCATGGTTTGTGGGGTTGGAAAAGCTGCAAAAAGGCCAGGGGTAGCCTTGTTGACTGCCGCATCTGTCGTCTGAGCAGACAGCATAACAGCAACCAGAAGTTCAAAATGATTACGAAAATCTAGACTTGGTTTCGCATCAGGAAAAAGAGCAATGATTTCCTCAATGACATGACGGGCACGTTTCTTGGATAAAACCATCTATTCGTCTCCGTCAAACAGTCCTTGCAAACCTGCAAAAGGACTATTTTCTTCTTTCTTGACTGCCTGTTGGGCTTGATACTCTTCCTCGGACATGATTTGCCAGTCATTTCCAGAAACAAATCCCTGACCAGCTTCTTCCTCAGCTGTTAGGACTTTGATAGGAATATTGAGCAAAATATTATCTGAGACACTTTCAGCCAGGTCAATTTCCCCATTTTCAATTGGTAAAACCAAGTCATCATCTAAAACTTCTTGGTCCAGTTGATTAGTAGCACCTTCCATAAAGACTTCCGTCACTGGATATGATTCATTCAATTCTACCGGCTCCATGCTACGGCTAGAGGCTAAGACGATTGTATAAGACAACTGATAATCTAGGAAAAACATAAGGTCTTCGTACTGAATTTTTCCTACAGCAACAATATCTTTTACATCTATAATTTCTTGATTACGGGCACGCAAGTCAGCTGCTAAGTCTAAAGTTTGCTCAAAGTGCAAACCTTCAGGCTGCTTACGAATTTCTTGAATATTTAATTTCATACTTCCTCCATAAAGATTTACTCACTTGATTATACCATGAAAAAAGTTCAAACAAGGTATCTAAACATTTTAAATATTTTTCACTATTTTTTGATATATTTACTATGACATTTTTTGTTTTTGGTGCTATACTATAGACATCAATACATGAGCAAAGGAGGACGCTCATATGGAAGACAAAGAACTAATCTTAGAAGCTTATCAACTCATTTCCGAGTTAAATAAAGCTTACCAAACTTGCAAACAAGGATTGCCTGATGATCTGCGCTTGCAGCAAAATATTGACGAGCTACTCAGACAACTTAAAAAGACAGAGAAACTAGATAACTCTATCTTAATTGATCTTGAGAAATTTTACCAATGTACCAGTCTCTTGATTGGACTTGGCACACTTAAGCTGAATGAGCAAACTCGCACTGCTTGGCGAAACTATGATAAGTTTCACTACGATCAAGTCAAACACGTTTTGACACTCTATGGACCTGTTTTTGGTTTCTAGAAAGACTTGAATTTCACATTTCTTTTGACAAAGTGTTCCAAAAGGTATAAAATAAACATAATAATTTTCGGAGGTAAGGGAGACATGAACAACTAAGTCTATCAAATATAGAACCTTTATTTAGTAGATCTTGTTTTTGTCTCTTTTTGTGTGCTCTTTTATGCTCTTTCTTCTGGCATTTTATACTCAATGAAAATCAAAGAGCAAACTAGGAAGCTAGCCGCAAGCTGTACTTGAGTACGGTAAGGCGACGCTGACGTGGTTTGAATTTGATTTTCGAAGAGTATTAAAAGAGTTTTTTTGACATAGACTTTGGGCTCTACTAGGTAAAGTAGAGCTTTTTGTTATGCAATATAGACATTCTAGAAAGGGCATTAATATGATAAAAATTAACCATCTAACTATCACTCAAAACAAAGATTTACGAGACCTTATTTCCGATTTAAATATGACTATCCAAGACGGAGAAAAGGTCGCTATTATTGGTGAAGAAGGAAATGGCAAATCAACCTTACTTCGAACTTTAATGGGAGAAAGATTAGCTGATTTCACTATCAGGGGAGAAATCCAGTCTGACCTTCAGTCCCTGGCCTACATTCCTCAACATCTCCCTGAAGAACTGAAGAAAAAATCTCTACAGGACTACTTCTTTTTAGAATCTACTGATTTGGACTACAGCATTCTCTATCGCTTGGCTGAGGAATTGCATTTTGATAGCGACCGTTTTGCTAGCAACCAAGAAATTGGGAATCTCTCGGGGGGAGAAGCTTTGAAAATTCAGCTCATCCATGAGTTAGCAAAACCTTTTGAGATTCTATTTTTAGATGAACCTTCAAATGACCTAGACCTTGAGACGGTTGATTGGCTAAAAGGTCAGATTCAAAAGACTAGGCAAACTGTTATTTTCATTTCCCATGATGAAGACTTCCTCTCTCAAACGACAGATACTATTGTCCACTTGCGACTGGTCAAGCATCGGAAAGAAGCCGAAACGCTAGTCGAGCATTTAGACTATGATCGCTATAGCGAGCAGAGAAAGGCTAATTTTGCCAGACAAAGCCAGCAAGCTGCTAACGATCAGAGAGCCTATGACAAAACCATGGAAAAACATCGCCGAGTTAAGCAAAATGTAGAAAATGCACTTCGAGCTACCAAAGACAGTACTGCAGGTCGCCTATTGGCTAAAAAGATGAAAAATGTTCTCTCTCAAGAAAAACGCTACGAAAAAGCAGCTCAGTCCATGACCCAAAAGCCACTTGAAGAGGAACAAATCCAACTCTTCTTTTCAGATATAGAGCCATTAGCTGCTTCAAAAGTCTTGGTTCGACTGGAAAAGGAAAATTTGTCCATTGGTGAGCGTGTTTTGGCTCAGGAGTTACAACTAACTGTCCGTGGTCAAGAAAAAATCGGCATTATCGGTCCCAATGGCGTTGGCAAATCCACTCTGTTAGCCAAGTTGCAGCAAGTACTAAGCGACAAAAGAGAGATTTCGCTTGGATTTATGCCACAAGATTACCAAGAAACATTGAATTTGGATCTATCTCCAGTAGAATTTCTTAGCCAAACTGGACACAAAGAGGAATTACAGAAAATCCAATCTCACTTAGCTAGTCTCAACTTCAGCTATCCAGAGATGCATCACCATATCCGCTCCTTATCTGGTGGTCAACAAGGTAAACTCCTTCTTTTGAATTTAGTTCTGCGAAAACCAAACTTTCTCCTTCTGGATGAACCCACACGAAATTTTTCTCCAACTTCTCAACCAGAAATCAGAAAACTCTTTGCCAATTATCCCGGTGGTCTGGTTACTGTTTCGCATGATCGACGTTTCTTAAAAGAAGTCTGTACGAATATCTATCGTTTGACAGAACATGGTTTGGAAGTCGTTGATTTACAAGATTTATAAATGTAGAAAATCTCAAAAATCCAGAGGAAAATCTCTGGATTCTTTTACATATGTTGTAAACGCTCAATCCGTTCTGAGATTGGCGGATGAGTATAGAAGAGTTTTTGCAAACCACCTCGCTTTTGAGGATCATTGATGTAAAGTGCACTGCTAGCATCATCTACATGACGGCTCATTGGTTTACTATTGTCCAACTTACGCAGAGCATTGATCATCCCTTGAGGATTACGAGTCAATTCCACGCTTGAAGCATCTGCTAAAAATTCTCGCTGACGAGAGATGGCTAGTTGTACCAAAGTTGCTGCTAGGGGAGCCAAAACAATTGCTAGGAGAGAAACAACTAGCATAATAATTTCAAGTCCACCACTATCACGGTCATCACTTCTACGACCACGGCCTGCACCACCCCACCACATCATGCGTCCAGCCATACTTGATAAAAGCGTAATCGCACTAGCAAGGGCAACCGCGATAGTAGAAATACGAATATCATAGTTACGAATGTGACTGACTTCATGGCCTATAACCGCTTCTAACTCTTCACGATTCATAACCGCTAAGAGTCCTGAAGTTGCTGCTACAGCTGCATTTTGAGGATTTGAACCCGTAGCAAAGGCATTCAAGCTGGCATCATCGATGATGAAAACACGTGGCATGGGGATTTGCGCAACCATAGCCATATCTTCCACAACATGATAGAGGGTTGGTGCGGTCTGCTCATTCACCTCACGCGCACCATTCATGCTCATGACTATCTCTGTTGATTGAAAAATCATGGACAAGGCATAGATAAAGCCGATAATCAGAGCGATAACTAAGCCACCAAGACCAGACCGCATAAAGAGGTAACCAACTGCATATCCAACCAAAGCCAAAAGTAAAAAGAATACTAATAGTAAAATCCAAGTTCTTCGCTTATTACTCGCGATTTGATCATACAGCATCCTAGTCACCTAAACCACTAAAATCAACCTTTGGTACTGCCTTTTCTTCTTCAGGAGTCTGAAGGAAATCAGCCACTTTAAAACCAAAAAGTCCAGCAACTAGGTTACTTGGGAAAGTCTCCAATTTAACATTATAGTTGCTAACAACACTATTATAAAGTTGGCGAGAGTAAGAAATTTTATTTTCAGTATTGGTCAGCTCTTCTTGCAATTGTGCAAAGTTGCCACTCGCTTTTAGATCTGGATAATTTTCTGCAACGGCAAAAATGCCTGAAACCTGGCGTGTAAGAGCATCACTAGCCTTCATAGCTTCTGCTGGTGAAGTTGCTGCGGCTACTTGATTACGAAGTTCTGCAACTTTTTCAAGCGTTGAACCTTCATACTTTGCATATCCCTTCACGGTCTCAATCAAGTTTGGCAAGAGATCGTTACGACGTTTCAACTGAACATCAATCTGACTCCATGCCTCCTTAGTTTGCATACGATTTTTAACTAAACCGTTATAACTAACAATTACGAAAATAACAATAAGAGCAAGAACTCCAAGAATAATCCAAGTCATCATATAATTCCTTTCTTCTTTTAGATTAGTACCAGTATATCAAATTTCCATCTTTTTGTGGTAAAATAAGATGATACTAAAGAAGGAAACTACTATGAAACCAGAAACATTTTATCAACTGCTAGCTGAACAAAATATCCATCTTTCTGACCAGCAAAAAGTTCAATTTGAGCGTTATTTTGAACTCTTGGTTGAATGGAATGAAAAAATCAACCTGACTGCTATTACAGAAAAAGAAGAAGTCTATCTCAAACACTTCTATGATTCCATCGCTCCTATTATACAGGGATTGATTGAAAACCAGCCTATTAAACTCTTAGATATCGGTGCTGGAGCAGGATTTCCTAGCCTTCCTATGAAGATCCTCTATCCTCATCTAGATGTAACCATTATTGACTCTCTCAATAAACGAATCAACTTTCTGAATCTATTAGCCCAAGAACTAGGTTTAGAAAATGTTCACTTCTATCATGGACGTGCCGAAGACTTCGCCCAAGATAAGAACTTCCGTGCTCAGTTTGATATCGTTACAGCTCGTGCAGTTGCCCGTATGCAGGTCTTGTCCGAGTTGACTATTCCCTACTTAAAAGTTGGTGGAAAATTGCTTGCACTAAAGGCTAGCAATGCACCTGAGGAATTAACTGAAGCTAAAAATGCCCTCAATCTTCTCTTTAGTAAGGTTGAAGAAAACCTCAGTTACACTCTTCCTAACGGAGACCCTCGCTACATTACTATTGTTGAGAAGAAAAAGGAAACTCCAAACAAATATCCACGTAAGGCTGGCATGCCTAACAAACGTCCACTTTAGAAAGATTAAAAAATCTGCAAACTCACACCTCGCTTTCTTATTTCAAGGCTCAGGAAAAAATGATTTACAAAATCATACCTCGCTCTCTCATTTCAAGGCTCGGAAAAAAATGATTTACAAAATCATACCTCGCTTTCCCATTTCAAGGCTCAGGAAAAAATGATTTACAAAATCATTTTTTTCTGCTATACTATCCTAAGCAAAGGTTTTTAATGTCATCCCGTGAGGTGACGAAGGCGCAGATCTATATAAAACTCTTTAAAACTTGATATAGGAGTCTTGTTTTAGAGAGGTCTTACTCTGGGAGCCTATTGCTATAAAATAATGGGCTCTTTTTTGATGCCCAAAAGTGAGGTTAATATGAAACAGGAATCAACTGTTGATTTGCTTTTAGACGTTGACCAACGTCCTTCAGCTGGAAAGGGAATTCTTCTTAGCTTCCAGCACGTATTCGCCATGTTTGGTGCAACCATCTTGGTACCTTTGATCTTGGGAATGCCTGTATCGGTTGCCCTTTTTGCATCAGGTGTAGGAACACTCATTTACATGATCTCTACTGGCTTTAAAGTTCCAGTTTATCTGGGTTCTTCTTTTGCCTTTATCACAGCTATGTCACTTGCCATGAAAGAAATGGGTGGTGATGTATCTGCTGCTCAGACAGGGGTTATCCTGACTGGTCTTGTTTATGTACTTGTTGCTGCAAGTGTTCGCTTTGCAGGTACAAAATGGATCGACAAACTCTTACCTCCAATCATTATCGGTCCTATGATCATTGTTATCGGTCTTGGACTTGCTAGTTCAGCTGTTACCAACGCTGGTCTTGTAGCTGACGGAAACTGGAAAAACGCTCTTGTAGCCGTTGTTACTTTCTTGATTGCTGCCTTTATCAATACAAAAGGAAAAGGCTTCCTACGAATCATCCCATTCCTTTTTGCCATTATCGGTGGTTACCTCTTTGCCCTAGCACTTGGATTGGTTGACTTCACTCCTGTTCTTGAAGCTAACTGGTTTGAAATCCCTGGTTTCTACCTACCATTCAATACAGGTGGTGCCTTCAAACAATACGACCTATACTTCGGTCCTGAAACAATTGCCATCCTACCAATCGCAATCGTAACCATTTCTGAACATATCGGAGACCACACCGTTCTAGGTCAAATCTGTGGACGCCAATTCTTGAAAGAACCAGGTCTTCACCGTACCCTTCTTGGTGATGGTATTGCAACATCTGTTTCTGCCTTCCTCGGTGGACCAGCAAATACAACCTACGGTGAAAATACAGGGGTTATCGGAATGACTCGTATCGCTTCTGTCTCAGTTATCCGTAACGCTGCCTTTATCGCAATTGCCCTTAGCTTCCTTGGTAAATTTACTGCTTTGATTTCAACAATTCCAAACTCTGTACTTGGTGGTATGTCTATCCTTCTTTACGGGGTTATCGCAAGTAACGGTTTGAAAGTCTTGATCAAAGAACGTGTTGACTTCGGTCAGATGCGCAACCTTATCATCGCAAGTGCTATGTTGGTGCTTGGACTTGGTGGTGCTATCCTTAAACTTGGACCAGTTACCCTTTCAGGTACTGCCCTATCAGCTATGACAGGTATCATCCTAAACTTGATCTTGCCATACGAAAACAAAGACTAATCCATATAGAATCAACGAGAGGTCGGGACCAAAAATCCCGACCTCGTTTTTATGAACAAGAAGCCTTTGATACAGTGACTCATTGGACTGTTGTCAAAAAGTTTGATTTCTTAATTTCCCCAAGCAATCAAAAGATACAAGAGACTGGAACCAAACATATCAGCAAGAGCATGCATGAGAAAAAATGGCAGTAAATTCTTGACTACATATTTGTACAAGAAATAATAAAAGAGACCATAAACAAGCCCAATAACCAAGGCCCAAAGTAATCCTTGATAGGTATGGAAAGAAATCCGTATAATTACCGAGTAGACTAGAGCTAACCACTTGTGCTTTTCTTTTACTGAAGTCAGTAAGCCTAGGAAGAAAAATTCTTCATAAAAACCATTTAGTAAAGCATAGCAAATCGCCATCGGCGTTAAAGCCATGAATTTTCGAATGATTTCCATAGGGTCTATAAAAGGGATCAACTGAGGATTAAAATAATTATACTCACCGCTAAGAGTTGTAATGATATCACCAAAGATACCAACTACAGCAAAGATAAGGGGTACCCAAATTAAAACAGACCAGCTCCAATGTATAGGAAGCTGTTTAAAATCATAATTTCGAATCACAAGATATAGGAAGGTAATCCCTAACATCATCAATTGAAAATTGAAATTACTAGAATAAGCTGCCCCATCACTTGCTAGATTTGTCGTAGTTTCTGCGACGCTAGTAAGAGTTGAGGGCTATAAACTCTCCATAAATTGTTGAGTAGAACGAATGATAAACTCTCCAAACATTAAAACAGTGATGATGAGGATATCGAACCATTTTAAGTATCTTAAAGGTTTTGATGGATGAATACTTTGTAGCAAATTCATATTTCTTCCTTATCTTTAAATGTATGAATTGATTATAACCATTCATTCTTAAAGTTATATGAATCAACTTGCTAGAAGATTAAAAAAACAGCCTTATCAAAGACTGTTTTAATCCATTAAACAGAATGTTGCTTCTTTTCAAGCATTAAATCCTTCAATGAAATGATAGTCACAGCTAGTAAAATCATTGCCATACCAAGAAAATCTACAGGATAAAAGATATCCCCCATAATCATGAAGGCAAAAAATACTGCCGAGATAGGCTCAATCGAAGCCAAAAGGCTAGACTTGACTGGTCCTATCATACTAGCTCCCTTGAGGAAGGCTGTATAGGCAAAGACCGTTCCAATCAGAATGATACCAGCAAAAGCTAGAAAGATATCAAAAGATATGGGAATACTGGCCCCGATAAGCCCCGTAAAAGGTACTGCTAGTATACCTGAGATGGTCATTCCAACACCAATAACCAAAATGCTCCCCCATTTTTGAATCAATTTTATGGGTAAAATGATATAAAGAGCATAGGTTAGGGCCGAGAACAAACCCCAAAATAGACCAGCTGGAGTCATCGAGAGTTGATCCAATTGCCCATGGGTTGCAATGAGAAAGGTCCCACCTATAGCTAAAAACATAGAGATGATTTCTGAAAGCGTCGGAGCCACCTTATCCTTGATACAAGTGTAAGCAAGGATTCCAACTGGACAGACATACTGGAGGACTGTCGCTGTCCCAGCATTTGTCTCCTGAATAGCTGAAAGATAAGCTAATTGATTTAGAAAAAGACCAAATAAAGAAAATAGCAAGAGAGAAAACAGGCTTGATTTATCTTTTAGAAAAGCTATGAATTGCTCCTTAGATTTGATATAGGACAAAAGAACCAAAAGGAGTCCTGCAATAATCAAACGGATATTGGTTAAAACAAGAGCAGAAATTCCATGAGCCATCAAGTATTGACCGCTAGTCCCTGATAGGCCCCAGGCAATACCTGCAATCACTGTAAAAATAGTTCCTTTTAACGCTTTAGACATGAGCCCTCCCTAGTCTGCTTCACGAATCAAGTCCATGACCTGATTACGATCCAATATCCACTGAGCACGCTCATCTTTCTCATAGGTTCGGTTAGATAAAAAGATTGCCGCCTCTTGTTTCTGTCGATTCCACATGATAAAAGTTCCAGTATAACCTGTATGGTCCAACCAATCACCTTCAAGATTCCAGGCCAATGAGCGTTCTTTATCACTCAGATCCGAAAAATTCTGACTCAATCCTTCAGCAAAATCATCTTGCAAATAATGCTCTAAGAAGATTTTTAAATCATGAACTGTTGAAAACAAGCCTGCACTACCTGCATGTTTTCCAAGCAAACGAGCCTTGGGATCATGGACCACTCCTGCTTTCTGTCCACGGACCGTTGGAACAGCACAGTTAACTGAACCAAACTGAGTTTCCTTCATCTTCCATGGATTCAACACTTGCTCTTGTAAAATCTGATCCAAGTCCTTTTCAAAATAAGATTCTAAAAGAAAACCTAGTAAGAGAAAGTGCACATCTGAGTATAGAAAGGCTCTCTTCTCTCGGCGATTCAGATGAAACATAGCTTCTCTTAACTGATCTGCTGAAAGCTGATCTCTATTAGGAATAAAAGGATCTAAATCCGTTGCATGCGTTAGGAGTTGTCGAATGGTGATGACTGGGTAATCCACTTCTGGAAGATAGTCTCTTATGGAGTTATCTAACTCAATCTTGCCTTCCTTCCACAAAAAGGTTAAGACCGTTCCTACTCCAACGACCTTGCTCACACTTGCCAAATCATAGACCAAGCCCTCACGAGTCTGCTCACCAGTTTCTGGATTTGCTTCTCCTAGATACCAGTCAGACCAAACGCCATCCTGATAATACGCAAAAGAGGCACCAGGATAAATCCCCGCCTCAATTTGTTGCTTTATTTTTTGAATGATTTTTTGTTTCATACTGCTTCAAACCACAATTCAATATTGTTGGTATCCTTAGTTAGGAAAAACTTCTCAGATTTTGGAATAAAGTAACCAGCTTCTTCAAATCTTTGACGCAATACAGGCAAATCCAAATTCTCTACTTGAAATTTCAACATAGACAAGTCCCAAGTTACATTATTTTCAACCAGTAAATCGCTCCCTTGAGATTGATTAAAAGCTAGTCGGTTTTCGATTTCTTCTTTATCAAGTAGGCTTGATGTCTTATCTGGTAAGTTAATTTCCACCGAGATTTCAAAGGCTGTCAAATATCTCAGTTTCTCATCTTTTGAAAAAGTGACTTCTTCCTCAACTTTTTTCAAATCCTTGATATCATCTTCGGCATGAATAAGAATACAATCCCCTTCTGGAGAAAGAACCTCAAAAGCATATCCCTTATTTCCTTTATAGAGTTGAGGGATTTCTTCCATTCTAGCTAGTAGTGCTTCAATCTCAGATGGCTTCTCTACCTTTACAAGTAATCTAGCTAATTTTTTAATCCCTTCAACCTTACGGCTCCTCATACTTGGTGACTCTTCTAAAACTAACTTTTCAATACCTGATTGGTCTCCTAGTGATAAGAATGCTGACTCTTCAAGCAAGGGTGTCATCCCCAAAGTCTCAATATAAAACAACTCATTTAAATTTCTATTATTTACCTTTAGCGTCGGGATCATACGCTTTATTTGATTTACAATCATAAATTCCTCCAACACTTTTTATTTTAAAGGATTTTATCTTTTTTTACAAGTTATTCAATAAAAAACTTTAACTATATTAACTCTTTAAATTAAATTCCCCCTTCTGTTTGTAGAAGGGGGCTTGATTGTTTTTACTAAAATAGCTTATTTAGTCTTTCCAAGATAGTGTTGCTTGCAGACCGTAATGATCACTAACTTGTGGACTGTTTTTACCATCAAAGACCACGTGAAGTTTTTCTACCTGCACATCCTTTGTTGTAAAGATATAATCGATTCGAAGAGGTTCGCTATTTCCCTTCCAACCATCAATTTCAGGCGGAACAGTGTAACTACCACTTCTTTCTTTTGCAACTTCAAATGCATCTTGTAAGTTTAGTGGACTAGCTAAAATAGCTTGGTAGCCCTCTTGACCTGCAGGATTATTAAAATCACCTGCTAGCAAGAGTGGCTTGTTCAATTCTTTCAGAACTGCTTCAAAGCGCGCCCATTCCTCTTGGAAGCCTTTATCCCACCAAGAGAGATGGACACTGGCAACTGCAAGTTCTTTACCTTCAACTACTGTCTCTGCTAGAGCAACTCGACGAGTGTGGTAATCTGTCGGATCATCTACATCTGAAACCAAAATTTCACGCGCTTCAATTGGTGTTTTAGATAGGATTGCAACACCTTCATGGTAACGATCATAACCGATATGGTTGTAGGCCCAAGTCCAATAATAGTTTTGACCTTGCTCAGCTAAGTGTTCTACCAAGAGACGAACATAGTGATCTTGATGAATCGGCTCAGCAGATGGTAATGGCTGATAAAGTGCACCAGCTTCTACTTGCGCTGAAGTAATTTCCTGGTTAATTTCTTGAAAACAAATCAAATCATAACTGTTTTCAAGTATATCTTGAAGTAAAAGTTGAAACTTTTGTTCAGGATCTTTTTCCATCCAACTATGGGTATTGAGTGTTAAAAACTTCATGCTTTTCTCCTATTAAACAAGAGGTTGGAAACAGCTTCCAACCTCCTAAATATTACAATTCTACTTTTGCAACTGCTGTTTTAGCAGCAAGAGAACCTGTTTTTTCTAATTTAACTGATTTGATCGCATCACCATTTGTGAAGACAACTACAGTTGTAGTTTCACGACCAGCTTCACGGATAGCACCCAAGTCAGCTGTGACAAGAAGATCACCAGCAGCAACCTGTTGTCCTTCAGTAACACGAACTGTAAATGGTTTTCCTTCAAGACTTACTGTGTCCAAACCAATGTGAACAAGTACTTCAAGGCCTGCTTCAGTCACAAGACCAAGAGCGTGTTTAGTTGGGAAGATACTTGATACAGTACCTGATACTGGAGATACAATGTTTCCGTTTGATGGTTCTACTGCAAATCCATCACCCATCATTTTTTGTGCGAATACAGGATCCTTAACTTGATCCAATTCAATCACTTGACCGTCAGCAACTGAGTATACTTCTTCAGTCACACCTTTGTATACAACAGCATCTTGTTGAGCTGCTGCCATTTGACTTGGAAGAGTTTCAGGAATCACTTCACCTGAGTCAAGAAGGTCTTGGATATCTGATTTCAAAACGTCAGCTTTAGGTCCGTAGATAGCTTGGACACCTTGTCCTTTCATGACAAGTCCCATAGCTCCTTCAGCTTTCCATTGTTCCTCTGTTCCAACTTTTTCAGCGTCTTTTACAGTAACACGAAGGCGAGTCATACATGCGTCCACATCAACGATGTTAGCACGTCCACCAAGAAGGTTAATGATGTTAACAGCTTGAGAAGCTTCTGCAACTTTTGACTCACCAGAAGCAGCAGATTCTGATGAACCTTCAGCAGTTTCGTAGTTTCCGTTACGTCCTGGAGTAGCATAGTTGAATTTTTGAATCATGAAGTTGGCGATAAAGTACATGATAACTGCAAATAGTGCTGTTACCCAGATAAAGTTAATGATATCCATACCAAGACCAGCATTGATAGCTAGTGGAGTACGAGTCAAGAATTCAATTGAACCGAATGAGTGCACACGAAGGTGAACAATATCAGCCATAGCAAAGGCAGCACCTTGAACAACAGCGTAGACAAGGTAAAGAGGTGTTGCAACGAACATGAACATATATTCAATTGGCTCAGTAACACCAGTCAAGAAAGTTGCAAGAGCTGTCGCAATCATCATACCTTTGTATTGGTGTTTCTTGTCTGCTTCAACATTACGGTAAATAGCAGCAGCCACACCCATCAAAATACCGAATGAACCAATCATTTGTCCAACTTTGAAACGAGCTGGATGAACTGTATCTAGCAATGTTTGGTATTGACTAGCATCAGTACCTTTAAGGTTTACAAGGTCTGTTACCCATGCAAGCCAAAGTGGATCTTGTCCAAATACTTGAGTGCCTTTTGCTGCACCAGTTAAAATATCGTAAGTACCACCAAGAGCTGTATAGTTCATTGGGATAGTCAACATATGGTGAAGACCAAATGGCAAGAGCAAGCGTTCCAAAGTACCATACAAGAATGGTGCAAGAACTGGTGCTGTTTCTTGTGAATTAGCAATCCAGATACCGAAGTTGTTGATACCTGTTTGAACAACTGGCCAGAAAGCTGAAAGAAGAATTGCAGCGATTGCTGAACGAAGAATAACTACAAACGGTACAAAACGTTTCCCGTTAAAGAATGAAAGTGCATCAGGAAGTTTACGGAAATTATAGTATTTGTTAAAAGCAGTCGCTCCAACAAAACCTGAGATAATCCCTACAAATACCCCCATGTTAAGGGCTGGTGCTTCAAGTACGCTAATGAAATAATCAGCAACCTTGATAGAGTTACCAAAGAGTGTTGATACCATAGCGTTAGGATCTTTCAACATATCACTGCTTACACTAAAGATGGTACCAGTGATACGGTTGATTAGGATAAAGGCAAGACCAGCAGCAAAAGCACCACCAGCGCGTTCTTTAGCCCAGCTTCCTCCAATAGCTAGGGCAAACAAAATATGAAGGTTACCGATAACTCCCCAACCGATTTGCTCAAGGATTCCTCCTGTAATCACTAGAGGGGCAAGGTTTGGGTCAATCATTGCAAGCGACTTACCGATTGAGATCATCAATCCAGCCGCTGGCATAACAGCGATAACCACCATTAGAGCCTTACCGAATTTCTGCCAAAATTCGAAAGACAAGACATTTTTGAATGTATCTTTCATCATTCAAATCTCCTTTTATATTTATTAGGCAAACGTTTTACGAAAACGTTTGCACTTGTTTGTGACTTAATTATACCACTTTTTATTTTTTTGTAAAGGCTTTTTAAAAAATTTTTTTCTGTCCAATCATTTCAATATCTCTCACTTATTTGCTGACTTTGAGTTTGCGGGTCTTTTCTGATATAATATTAGCTATGAAATCCTATAATACCTTGAATGATTACTATCGAAATTTATTTGGAGAAAAGACTTTTAAAGTTCCTATTGATGCTGGCTTTGATTGTCCCAATCGCGATGGAACTGTAGCACATGGAGGTTGTACTTTTTGTACGGTTTCTGGTTCTGGAGATGCAATCGTTGCTCCTGATGCTCCTATTCGCGAGCAATTCTATAAGGAAATTGACTTTATGCACCGTAAGTGGCCAGATGTTAAAAAGTATTTGGTTTACTTCCAAAATTTTACCAATACACATGAAAAGCTAGAAGTGATTCGCGAACGCTATGAACAAGCTATCAACGAACCAGGTGTAGTTGGCATCAATATTGGGACTCGACCTGACTGTCTTCCTGATGAGACTATCGAATACTTGGCAGAATTATCAGAGCGAATGCATGTTACTGTAGAACTAGGTTTACAAACTACCTATGAAGAAACTTCTGAATTGATTAACCGTGCCCACTCCTATGAACTCTACGTGGATACGGTCAAACGACTTCGGAAGTATCCGAAGATCGAGATTGTTGCCCATTTGATCAATGGTTTGCCCGGTGAAACTCATGAAATGATGGTGGAAAACGTTCGGCGTTGTGTAAGGGACAATGATATCCAAGGGATTAAGCTTCACCTACTTCACCTCATGACCAACACTCGAATGCAACGCGACTATCATGAAGGTCGTTTGCAGCTCATGAGTCAGGATGAATATGTCAAGGTCATCTGTGACCAACTAGAAATTATTCCCAAGCATATTGTCATCCATCGGATTACGGGTGATGCGCCTAGGGATATGTTGATTGGTCCTATGTGGAGTCTCAATAAATGGGAAGTTCTAAATAGCATTGAGGCTGAAATGAGACGACGCGGTAGCGTCCAAGGATGCAAGGCTGTAAAACAGGAGTTTATGAATGAAAAGACCACTTGAAATGGCGCATGATTTTCTTGCCCAAGTCATCACCCAAGAGGATATTGTCGTTGATGCGACCATGGGAAATGGCCACGATACCTTTTTTCTTGCCAAGTTGGCTAAACAAGTCTACGCTTTTGATATACAGGAACAAGCTCTAGAAAAGACTAGCCAACGTCTACAAGAAGCTGGTTTGACCAATGCAGAATTAATCCTACAAGGTCATGAAACCGTGGATCAGTTTGTAACTGAGGTGAAAGCTGCCATCTTTAATCTAGGTTATCTTCCTTCAGCTGATAAAAGCATTATCACCCAACCTCAAACAACTATTGAAGCACTGGATAAACTTTGCCAAATGCTTGTTAAAGGTGGACGAATAGCCATCATGATTTATTACGGGCATGAAGGCGGAGATATCGAACGGGATGCAGTCATGGATTTTGTCAGTCACTTACCACAACAAGAATATACTGCTACGATCTATCGCACTCTCAACCAAATCAACAATCCACCGTTTTTAGTCATGATTGAAAAATTAGAAAGGTATCGCCATGGATAAACAATACCTACGAGATAAAATAGAAGGTCTTCGACAAAAATTCGTTGAATCAACCCAACATGAACGAGCAGTTGGTATGTTAGATGAAGTTCATATGAGTAAGAAGATGTTGAAAATCAAGAAAAAAATGATTTCACTTGAAATGGAGCGTTGTCAGAAGAAAATCGAGCATAAGGACTGCTCGAAGATTGATCAAAAAATCCAAGAACAAAAGGAACTTTTTGAAGCTTGTCGCAAACAAAAATAAGGAGGTAGAAGATGGATTTACTTTTTTATCTCTTAGTATTTTTACTAGTTCTTATTGTTTCTAGCACGACCAATAAACTTCTTCCCTTTTTACCCATGCCCCTGATTCAAATTTTGTTAGGGATTGGAATTGGACTTTGTTTACCCAACAACCAATATCATTTAGATACTGAGTTATTCCTAGCTTTAGTCATTGGCCCGCTACTATTCCGAGAGGCTCAAGAAGCAGACATTACTTCTATCCTAAAACACTGGCGGATTGTCCTCTTTTTGATTTTTCCAGTTATCTTTATCTCAGCTCTGAGCATGGGAGGAGTCGCCCATGTCCTTTGGGCGAGCCTTCCATTGGCCGCCTGCGTAGCAGTTGGTGCTGCTTTAGGTCCTACTGACCTAGTCGCCTTCGCATCTCTTTCTCAACGTTTTTCCTTTCCGAAACGGGTTTCTAATATCCTAAAGGGGGAAGGTCTTCTGAATGATGCTTCTGGACTAGTAGCCTTTCGTATGGCTCTCATCGCTTGGACAACAGGAACATTTTCGCTCACCCAAGCTGGAACCTCATTAGCCATTTCCATCGTTGGAGGATTTGCAGTCGGCTTTATAACAGCCCTAATCAATCGCTTCCTCCATACTTTTCTACTCAGTGTCCGTGCAACAGATATCGCAAGTGAGCTCTTATTGGAACTTAGTTTACCTCTCTTGACTTTTTTCATAGCTGAAGAGATTCATGTTTCTGGAATTATTGCGGTCGTTGTCGCTGGTATTTTAAAAGCTAGTCGTTTCAAGAAAATAAATCTGCTTGAAGCCCAAGTTGATACTGTTACAGAGACTGTATGGCACACAGTAACCTTTATGCTTAATGGTTCTGTCTTTGTTATTTTGGGAATGGAACTGGAAATGATTGCGGAGCCAATTCTGAAGAGTGCTTTTTATAACAATGTGCTCCTTCTCATCACTATCTTCCTCTTAACCTTCCTACTCTTTGTCATCCGCTTTCTCATGATTTACGGCTTTTACGCGTTTCGAATAAAGAAACTTAAAAAAAGCCTCCATAAATATGTCAAAGATATGCTTCTCTTGACATTTTCTGGAGTTAAAGGAACGGTTTCTATTGCTACCATCCTCTTGATACCTTCTAATCTGGAGCAGGAATATCCGCTCCTTCTCTTCCTCGTAGCCGGTGTAACCTTGGTCAGTTTCCTTACTGGATTATTGGTCTTGCCACACCTTTCTGAAGAGCAAGAACCATCTAAGGATCATCTCATGCACATCGCTATCCTAAACGATGTTGCCATGGAATTAGAGAAAGATTTGGAACATACTAAAAACAAGGTTCCCCTCTATGCTGCTATCGATAATTATCACGGACGGATTGAAAATCTCATCCTCAGCCAAGAAAACAAAGAAATCCAAGAAGACTGGGAAGCTCTTAAACTTTTGATTCTCAGTATCGAGAACGATGGTTTGGAACAGGCCTATGAAGAAGGCAAAATCGGTGAAAGAGGTTATCGTGTTTATCAACGGTACTTGAAAAGCATGGAGAACAATATTAAGCGAAACTTTGCTTCTCGCCTAACCTACTACTTCCTTGTTTCTATCCGGATTGTGCGTTTTCTCCTTCATGAATTGCTCACATTTGGAAAAACCTTCCGTTCTTGGAGAGACAAGGGAAATCAAAGACTATTAGCCATCGATTATGATCAGATTGCAGAGCTCTACCTAGCCAACACTGAAATCATCATCGAAAGTTTGGAAAACCTGAAAGGGATTTATAAGAGTTCCTTGATTAGCTTTATGCAGGAATCACGTCTCCGTGAAACTAGTCATATTACTAGTGGTGCCTTTGTGGAACGGGTTATCAATCGTATCAAACCCAATAACATCGATGAAATGTTGAGAGGCTACTATCTAGAACGTAAGTCTATCTTTGAATACGAAAAACAAAAACTCATCTCAGCCCAGTATGCTAAAAAATTACGACAAAATGTAAACAATCTAGAAACCTATTCTCTAAAAGAAGCAGCCAACACACTACCTTATGATATGATGGAATTAGTTCGCAGAAATTAAGATTTAGGTTAATATTGTGGAGGATTATGCAATGAAAAAGTTGTGGAAACAACTAACCAATAGGCCTTTATTGAAAGCTTTTTTGCACTACTATCGTGTTTCAGATATTGAATTAACCAGTGTAGCTGTGGCCTATTATTGGTTGATTTCAATCTTCCCCTTACTTATGATAGCTGTCAATATCTTGCCTTACTTTCAAATTCCAATCTCCGATTTCTTGATCACACTAAAGGAATTTTTACCAGATACGATCTATGATGTAGTAGCAAAGATTGCTCGAGAAGTACTGACTCAACCATCTGCTGGACTCTTGAGCTTTGCAGTGATCTCAGCCCTTTGGACCTTCTCAAAATCCATGAATTTCCTCCAAAAATCTTTTAATAAAGCTTATGGAATTGCAAAAAATAGAGGGCTCATTTCCCATCAACTGATGAGTCTCCTGGTTAGTTTGGGATTACAGATTCTATTTGCACTTGCTCTATTCCTAAGTATGTTTGGTCATATGTTATTGGATCTGTTAAAAAACTACTGGAAATCCGAAAGTTCTCTATTTGCATATTTACAGGATTTTACAGGACCGCTGATTTATGCCTTTCTTTTTGCGATCTTGATTATGCTCTATTATTTCCTTCCGAATGTGAAAGTCGGTCGTATTCGTTACGTCCTTCCTGGAAGTCTATTCGTACTTCTTACTCTTATATCTCTATTAACAATCTTTTCAGCTTATTTCAACAATTATGTTAACTATCTAGTCGACGTTCGATTTTTTAGTTCCATCATCGTTGTTGTCATGATGTTCTGGTTTATAATTATTGCCAAGATATTAATTATCGGTGCAGTGATCAATGCCAGTGTTCAAAGCCTAAAAGACCCGGACTTTAAAGCAAATCATTAATTTTTTATCGATTAATACTCAATGAAAATCAAAGAGCAAACTAGGAAGCGAGCCGCAGGTTGCTCAAAACACCGTTTTGAGGTTGTGGATAGAACTGACGAAGGCAGCTCAAAATACTATTTTGAGGTTGCAGATGGAAGCTGACGTGGTTTGAAGAGATTTTCGAAGAGTATAAACAAATCAATCCCCCAGTCATTTGATACTGGGGGATTTTTGAATTAGTTACCTTATTGTCCACTAGTCAAGGCTTGCAATTCTGTTTTTAGATACTGAGCCAAATGTTGGTGAGCAAAAATATTGGCATTTTTTTCTGCGGTAGGATTGTAGTTGGTGTTGGTATTTACATCATAGACATAAATGTCTCCACTCTCTGATTGAACCCATTCAATCGCCGCAACTTCAATCTGAGCATTTTTCAAGAAATTCTCATAAGCTTCTCTTCGGTCATCTGGTAGAGGTTCTGTAATCTGGAATTTCTCAGACGTTTCTAGTTGTTCTGGTCTCTTGCCGATTTGACAACCATCTGCTGGACAAAGTTGGAAACCATCTGAAGAGTCGATTGAAACAGTGTAGAGAAACTTCTGATTGATAAACTCTGAACGACGAATACGTCCATCACTTGGTTTTATGTAGGCTTGTAGCAAGGTAATCCCGTCCACTGAAGGTTCAAAGAGGGGACTATTGACATAGGCTTCAAGTTCTTCTTCATTTTGGAAGAGTTGAACTCCTAAGCCTTTACCTGCTCGATTGTGCTTGGTAATCAAAGGATAGATGTTAAATTTTCTGGCTGCTTCAATGATATTTTCTTGACCCAAAACTGCAACTGTTGCAGGAGTCTCAATACCCGACTCGTTTAACTTTAAATATTGTTTAACTTTACTGATTTCTAGGTTGATAGCACCAGTACCATTCACAACCTTGCGTCCGTGTGCTTCTAGCCAAGTAATCACCTGCTCTGTAAATTCTGGTGCATAGCGATGACCTCTGGTATGAGAAGATGCAGACATGCGATTGTAAAAGATACCTTGCGGCGGTGGGCTTTGCAAATCTAAAATCCCACTAGACAGATCCCATAGTTCATAAGGGACTTCTAGTTCTTCCAACCATTTGACCAAATGCTGGGTCCATTCAAGATTCTCATGGATTACATAAACTTTTGCTTCACTCATTACTCATATCTCCTTAAGAAAAGCTGACTGATAATTGGCTTTCCTTTTCTTCTTCTAAAATATATCCTTCTGTTTTTTCGATAACGCTGACTGTTAAGATTTGACCCAGAACATTGATCATGGTACGGCCAGCATTGACAAAGAAATCAACTGCAAAAATCAAGGCCACTCCTTCAACTGGCAAGCCCAATTGAGGTGCTGCAGCTAATAGAACTACGATAGCTCCTGATGGCACAGTTGCTGCAGTTTTTCCAATCAAAGTCAACAATAAAACAGTAAACAAGAGACTTGATAAAGAAAATTGTATACCATAGGCGTGGGCGATAAAAATTGTCGCTACTGAGAAATAAACCGCTGCTCCTTCTAAGTTAAAAGTATATCCTAAAGGAACAACTAAATCAATTGTATGCTCGTCATGCCCCTGTTTTTTCAAATCTTTAAGAAGTGATGGCAAGACAACACTAGAACTACCAGTAACAAAGGCCAGAGTCAAAAGACTCCAATTTTCACGAAAGGCTGACAAATACGGTACTTTAAAGAATAGAGCGATCAAAGGGAAAATAAGGAGAACCAATACAGCATAAGCCAAGTAAGTTCCGATTACAAATTGACCAAGTCCAATCAATTTGTCAAGGCCAGTAGTTGCAACATCTTTTGCGATAAATCCAAAAATGCCAATCGGTGAAAGTTTGACAATCACTGTAACAATCTTGTAGATGGCCTCAATCCAGATTTGGAAACCTTCGATAATCTTCTGAGCTTTCTCAGACTTAAGATTCCCAATTCCGTAACCAAGAAAGATAGCAAACACGATAATTGGTAATAAAGCGCCATCTGAAAGAGATTTAACGATGTTTGATGGAATAAAACCAAGCAAAAATTCGCTAAATTTGACATTATTGGCAATTCCATCAAGATTCCCACCAGTTTGACCGATATTCACTCCTTGACCAAATCCTAAATAGTAACTAGCAAATACAAACAAAAGAGTAATTGCAGTTGTTACTGCGAAAAAGTAAAACAAACTCTTGGTCAATATTTTTCCAAAAGATTTTTTCCCGATAACACCGGCTACTGCAACAACGATAGTTGGGAAAATTAATGGGATGATGACCATGTTGATCAATTTAATAAAGGCTTGTCCTAAAAATTGATAAAAGCCTGCAAATTGTGGCCAGATGACCGCAGCGATAACACCCAAGACCAAAGCCACCAATAATTGGATTCCTAGTGAGAGTTTTGACCATAACGTAACTAATTTCATAAGAAACTCCTTTGTTTTATTTGCTACTCATTCTACTACTATTCTTCTCTTCTGACTAATATATATTTTCTATGGTGAACATAAAAAAGATTTATATTGAGAGTTCAAACTATCATCGTAGAAAACACATAATTCATTCTATTCCAGCAGGAATTATAAAATCTGTTTCTTACCAATGATTTTTTGCTAAAACAGTGATAAATCAAGGAATTTACTTTTCTATTCTCAAAATTTTATGATACAATAATGGTATGATTTTAATGAAACTTGCTTCCATCTTGCTTTTGGTACTAACCTTAGCTCTGGCGATTATTTTAAGCAGACTCTTTAAGTTAAAGAAAAGGGGCGTCAATGCTGCTGATTTAGCTTTTCCTTTTCTGATATTTGAATATTATTTGATAACGGCTAAGATGTTTACACACAATCAACTTCCCGTATTGGGAATAGCCTTATCAATACTAGCAATTGTGTTAGTCTTTTTCTTCTTAAACAAAAGACGTAGCTTTTATTATCCCAAATTTATTAAATTCTTTTGGCGAGCTGGATTTTTACTAACACTGCTCATCTATATCATCATGATTGTTCAAATTTTCATGATGAAATAGTCAACTATTACAATATAGCTCACCAGCACCTCGATCTTGGTCACTAAATGTTCCGTCTGAGGCGCTTTTCTAATGAGATTTTTAAAAAAGATTATAAAAAATGTATAGGAGATAAATCAAGTGAAAAAAACGCTCTTGGCAAGTGCCATTACGCTTTCAGTTTTTGGTCTAACCACCAATCTTAGCTATGCTGAGGAAAACCAAGCACAGTCAACCCCAGTAGAAACAACACACAGTGAAACCGCTACTGACAAAGTGGAGAAACACAGTCTCCCAGCCAAGGAAACTGAAGCTTCAACTGAAGCAAATGCCAATCAAACAACAAATCCAACTAAGAAAGAAGAAGACAAGACTCCAGAAGTTCAAAAAGAAGGTTGGGTATTAGAGGAAAACCACTGGCATTTCTATGAAAACAATGCCCATGTTCTTAACTGGAAAAAAATCCACGGAAAATGGTACTACTTCAACAAAGATGGCATCATGCTGAGTGATACTATTTTTGACGGATATATCCTGACTAGTAGCGGGGCCATGGTCGATTCTGGTTGGAGTAAACTCCAAGATAAATGGTATTACGCTAATGCTTATGGAAAAATTTCTCAACAAAAATGGGAAAAAATCGGTGGTGTCTGGTACTATTTTGATCAAGACGGAGTCATGCTCAGCAACACAATTTTTGACGACTATCTGTTTACCAATAGTGGTGCCATGGCTGAGAGTTCTTGGGTAAAACAAGATGGACAATGGTACTATGCCCTTGCTTCTGGTAAATTAATCAAAAACAAGTGGGATAAAATCAGTGGTACCTGGTACTACTTTAACAAAGATGCTACTATGGCAAGTAACCAATGGCAAGGTAGCTACTACCTAAAAGCTAGCGGGGCCATGGCTGAAAAAGAATGGATTTTCGATAAAAACTATGATAGCTGGTTCTACTTGAAATCTGGTGGTGCTTACGCAGAACGTGAATGGATTGGCTCCTACTACCTCAAGGCAGGTGGCTACATGGCTAAGAGCGAATGGATTGACGACAGCTTCTATAAAGCCCGCTACTATGTAGATGACAATGGAGTCTATGTTACAGGAACCCATAAAATTGATGGACAAACTCATCAATTCCAAAGCAATGGGAAATGGATTGGTGAAACTTCTGTAAGTCGTGGTTTTGAAAAGGGGAAATATAACAATATTATCTTCCTAGATCCAGGTCATGGTGGTAAAGATCCCGGTGCATCTTATTATAACATCACCGAAAAAGAACTGAATATGCAAGTTTACCAAAAGCTACGCAAGGAGCTTGAAGGACTCGGCTATACTGTTCTTTCTTCAAGAGACAGTGATGTCTTTGTAGACTTTGTCACCGAACGTTCAAGAATGGTTAATAAGACTGACTCAGATATCTTTATTAGTATTCACTTCAATGCTAGTGGTAATCCAGCTTCAAATAGAGCTGGGATTCAGACTTATTCTTATGAAGAAGCTGCTGGTTATCCTTCTAAAATCAATCCGTACTGGCATAACCACCCTGACCGAATCAGTGAAAGTAATCGCCTCGCGGCAGATATCCACTCTTCACTACTAGCTGAAACTGGTGCTAAGGATGCAGGACTCCTACAAAGTAGTTTTGCTGTTCTTCGAGAAACTGATAAACCAGCTGTTCTATTGGAATTGGGCTATATTGACAATTTCAATGAAAATCAACAAGTCCGCAGTGACGCCTACCAAAACAGATTGGTTGCAGGTATTGTCAAAGGAATTCAAAAATATTACGCAGGTCAATAAAGAAAAAGTCTCGAGAAACCTCGAGATTTTTTATATTATTCTTCTAACTTGTTGGCTTCAGGAAAGAGAAAACCAATTCCCACACAAGCCAGAACACCAGCACCGATTACCAACCCACTTGAAAGTGGCAAGATATCAAGAATGGCATTAGCGATGATAAAGGCAATAATTAAGCTCATGAGACTGGCCTTGTAATCTTTTTTTACTAGATTTTCAAGAGTGAAAAACAGAAATAGACCTACTGGAAAGAGTGCCCAGATGTTAACATCCAAACTCGGCCATCCAACAAAGCCAAAATACAAAACTGCTACTGCAACAACTAAAAATCCAATACCTAATACTTTTTTCATGATACGACCTCATTTTCTATTTTGTTGGAAGCTTTGCTCCCTTTGACAGTTACTACTATAACAGAAATAAAAATAGTCAACAATAGCTTTTGCTTATGTGGTCGACATCACAGGCTATGTGGTCAAAACTTTTCAAAAAAAGAAGCCTTAGTTGGCTTCTTTTCATTCATTTTTCATTATTCTTTAGACTCTAAAGCTGATTTGATGGCATCACGATCAGCTTTCAATTTCGTTAAATTCTTCTCTTCTGATTCTAATTGGCTCGTATCTGGTTTAACACGATAGTAAACATTTTCTGGATGCATCAACATCCCTTCATATTGTTGTCCTGCAAAGAGTCTGTCCTCAGTGTGATTGGAATTGTCTGTTATTTTACCATCATCACCAGGTTCCATGACAACCCCACTTGGTACAACGACTACCACAAACCCTCCCGCCTGAGAACCTTTTGCCCAAGCGCCAAGGGCTACTGTTTCTGAGTTACGATCATTCTGACTTTTTGATACTTTCAATCCAACAATAGACTCATGCTTTTGATCATTGTATATCCAAGAAGATTGGACTTCCCCTGAATCGTTAATGACATATTCATTACCAGACTGTGTCCGCCAAGTACCCTCTAAACTTGATAAATCATTACTTCTGAGGGCTTCAAGATCTAATTTTGGAACAGAAGCTTCTTTTTTTAATTGATTAACGAGCTGCTCTGATTCTGAAATCTTGGTATCCAAATCAGACAATTGTTCCTTTAGTTTTTGAATTTCCTCTTCCTTTGCCTTATCCTTTTCTTCCTCTTTCCCCTGACTTCTTGTCGTCTCTTCAGTCTTAGATGAGGAAGAAGTTTGATTTGCTTCTTGCTTGAGATTAGGTGAATTTAAAAAGATACTAGCAACAATGATTATAACTAGTGCTGTTAAGGCAAGACTGATATACATTTTTATATTTTTAGTTGTAGAGGAGGCTTCTGCCAATTTCGATGCAGTTGCTTTTCGACCGTGGGTCTTCTCAACATGTTTCATCCGTTCTTTCTTGTTCATGATACTCCTCCTCATTTTGATGAGTGTTGATGATTCTAATAAACTAATATAATATTTATTTTATTGCTCTTTCTTATGCCGATTGCAGGGATCGAACCTGTGACCTACGCGTTACGAGTGCGGTGCTCTACCAACTGAGCTAAATCGGCGAATCCACTTATAGTATAGCACTATAAGGAAGGATGTCAAGGGATTCTTAATCTATCTTTTTAATTAAAATCTGACAAGGATTTTGGGGTCCCCATAGTTGCGGAAAAATCTCTAATTTTTTAAAACCAAGACTGCGATAAAAGACATTTGTTCGGTCATAATCTTTATTAGAGCCTTCTGCTACTGTTTTCACTTGTAAATAATCAACGTTTTTACGTGCTTCACTTTCTAAAGTAGCAAGTAACTGACTACCAATTCCTCTACCTTGATAAGCTTTTTTTACTCCGAGACAGTCAATCTCTGCACAATCTTCACTAGAATATGATAAGCTTACAAATCCAGCCAAATCACTCTCCTGATAGGCAGCCCACACTTGCAAGTCCTTGGCTCCTTCGATATAGGCTTGCGTACTTTCTGGTATTCCAAACCATTCTGGCAAATTCTTTAAAACTTCAGCGACAACTGCCATTTTTTGATTGGCATCTTTCACTTCTTCAATTACAAACATCATAAAATCCTTTCATGATTTGGTCCAATTTTTGCTATTAAGAACCTGCACTTTCGTAAGCGTCTAATCCCCTATCCCAGAGTTTCAGAGAGATGCAAAAGAAGATGAGAGAAATCAGAATCAAACCACCAATATTAAAGAGTCCATCCTTGCCCTGCAAGAAATAGCTGGCAGGATAGTAGGCCGTAAAGGCAAAAGGCACAATAAAGCTAATTAACCAACGAAGGAGCGAATTGTAAATGGAAATCGGGTACTTGGCAAAATCATTAAACATATAGAAAATGTAAATCATGGCACCTGACTGCTTGGTCCAAAAAGCGATGCTGGCTGTTGCAATTTTCAAGGAAGTATAAATCAAGGTCGCAAAAGGAATACAAACTAGAAAAATCAGGAATTTGGGAAGAGTCCAAGCAATGCTAGTCGCCGTTGTCGCTAGTAAAATTCCACCGACCAAAAGTTCACCCAAGGCATCAATCTGAAAGGTCTCAACGAGGATGTGAAAGAGAGGATTGATAGGACGAGTCAGATACTTGTCAAACTCCCCTTTTCGAACTAGTCGTTGACCTAAAGCCCAGAGATTGTCAAAAAAGAGATGATCTAATCCCTTTGGAATTGAGGAAAATCCATAGATAAAGGCAATCTCTTGAAAGGTCCAACCTTCTAGCGAGGGGATGTGTTGAAAGATGACATTGAGAAACAAGAGGTTCAGGCCTTGAGTCAGAAAGACTCCCAACACACCAACCACAAAATCTACCTTGTATTCCATGATTTGCTTGATGTACTGTCTGATAAAAATCAGATGCATGCGTTGATATTTTTTCATACTAACCTCCCTGAATGGTGATAAATGACTGGACTCGCTTCCAAATCAACTGAGACAAGCCCACCATCACTATAAGCCAGAAAAGCTGAAGCAAAAGTGCCTGAAGAATCTGACTGGTATCGTATTTCCCAAGAATGATCATGACCGGAGTGTAAATCAAGGATGAGAAAGGTAAGAAGGAGAGAATATCTGAAACCACCTTTGGAAAAAAAGCCAAAGGAATCAAACTTCCTGACATAAAGGATACTAGTGAAGCCTTAAATACTTGAGAACCCCATAAATTTTTAAACACAAATGCTGAAAAACCAAAACAGATATTAAAGAAAAAGTTAATCAGATAAGCCAGCGTTAAGCTAAAGAGATAAAGAATGGTTAATCCCAGCACTTCCATAACCCCTTGCCCAGATAAAATTTTCATCAAGACAATAACACTTAAAAACGGCAGGCCAACAGAGATGAAAATCAACCACTTTGACCCAAGCTCAGTGAAAAGATAAGAGGCCGCAAAATGGACTGGTCTTAATAAGCGCATGATAATAGAGCCATCTTTTACCTCATCACCGATCATAAAGGAGCTATCTGACTCAGTTAATAAATTAGTCACAAAACTCATGATGATATAGAGGGTGATATCCGCCATACTGAAGCCCTGAATCAAAGGCTCTTGCGAGGAATCAAAGACAGCCTTCCAGAGATAAAATTCCACAAAAGCCCCCATGACATCGCCAATCCGATAAAGAAGAAAGTTTACTCGATAGGTAATCAACTCCTGAATCCCCGCATTGATAAAGGGTTTATAACGTCTCCACAATTTGACCATCTTAGAGCTCCTTTCGATAGAAGCGACGGATAATATCTTCAATATCCGTATCTACCATCTTCAAATCACGGACTTCAAAATCAGATAAGGTTTGCTTGATAATATCAGCTGATTGGTAGCGGGAACTATCAAATTCAATAGTCAGGTTATTTCCTTGTCTATCAATGGATATATCAGGTAAGCCTTCATAATGAGAGACGAGATGACTTTGACCTGGCGTCAGATCGAAGGAGAGAGTCTTCATCTTGCCAAATGTCTCCTTGAGCTGGCTCACCGTCCCATCAAAAATCTCCTGCCCCTTGTCAATCATAAAAATCCGATCACAGAGTTGCTCAATATCGCTCAAGTCGTGAGTGGTCAAGAGAATAGTTGTCTCTTCCTCCTGATTAATCTGGGTGATAGCACGTCGAATGTTATCCTTGACCGACACATCCAAACCAATAGTCGGCTCATCTAAAAAGAGAACTTTGGGATTGTGAAGCAAGGAAGCCGCAATGTCCGCCCGCATCCGTTGACCCAATGAAAGAGTCCGCACAGGATCCTTGATAAATTCCTTCAAATCCAAAACTTCATTCAAAAAGTCCATACGCTTATGGAAAAGCGAGTCTGGCACATCGTAAATCTCCTTCAAAACCGTGTAGGTCTCTTGCAGTGCCAAATCCCACCATAGCTGGGTACGTTGTCCGAAAACGACTCCAATATCCTTGACATAATCTTGGCGATTATCCTGGGGAATCTTGCCGTTAATCCGACAAAAACCAGATGTCGGTTTCAAAATCCCTGTTAGCATTTTGATGGTTGTCGACTTCCCAGCACCATTAGCTCCGATAAAGCCTAGAATCTGCCCTTTTGGAACTTCAAAGGTTAAATCCTTGACCGCTTCAAAGGTCTGCTTTTCAGGATGAATAAAGGAGCGCAAGGCTCCCTTCAAGCCCGGTTCCTTAACAGTCTTCACAAAATTTTTCTGAAGATGTTCCACTTCTATCATTGCCATATCTATCTCCCTTTAGTAAGAAATCGTTAAATCAAGCTCCTGAACATTCAAACACGACTTCTTATCTCCAAAAATCTGCCTTCTTTTTCAACATAAGGAAAGAAAGCCCTAATAACACCCTATTATAGTGCAAATGTCTAAGGAAAACAAGTGTTAATTCATATCGAAAATTTTTATCCCTAAGAAAAGATAAAAAGGTGATGCTACATCACCTCCCTCTACCAAGTTAAGTCTTCAATCATGCTTCTTACTTGTGAATCAAGAGTCTTATCCTTCTTAAGTTCTCCAACCAAAGCCTGAATCTGCCAGACTAGATTTGGATCATTGTCATTACAACATCGATGAAGCATCCAAATATTATGCAAGGTTGGCTTTTTACCAACTACTTCCATCAATAAATCCTCATAGCCTTGATGATAAAATCTCTCCACAAAGTGAACCAAGTAACCTGGAGAACCAAAATCTACTTCTGGATGCTCGGAAATAAATTCTAAAATGGGGGCAACCAAATCAAAGGGTTGATCATAAAGCTCCATAACATCCATAATCTCATCTGCCAACTCAAATTCTTGGTATTCAGTAATTGCATCTTGCAAAGCAACTAAAATCTCATCTCTAGTAAGCATCTGATTCTCCTTTTTCACTTTTCCATATCATATTTGTCTTTGAACTTTTTCTTCACTCATCAAACCTTGTTCGTAAGTAGTTTTCCAACTCTTTTTGGGATAAAACACTAGGAAGCTCCAACACATACTCATATCCTTCATCACAAAAGAAAACCTTCTCTTCAGCTGGAAACCATTTCCGAAGCCAGATGATGTAGGAGGCATAATCTTGTAATCTGTTCGTTGAATCAAAGTAATCAATCACAAAAACATTTTTATTGCTACTCAGTGAACTTTCCAAGGTAAGCTGAGGACTTTGATAATCCCAAGAAAGCGAGTAAGCTTTTTCGGGATTAGTTCTTTCTCTAACCATAATACCTGGGAATCTTTCTCTCAAAGCACGACAAAAGGCTTGTAAATCAAGGAATACGGGTTCTTTAGTCTCTACAAAGACAAAATCAGCAGTACTCATCAGTCTCTCCCCTTCTTTTTAAAACTGAAAACAGACCTTAACCATCAATGGCAAAATTCTTTAGAATTTCAAAGTCTTGCCCCTGATAATCAAAAGAAAAGATATGAATATCATCAAAAGTTTGATCACAGAAAGTAACGGTTTGTCTTTCTGGCTCGATGATGGGTTTACCCAATTTTTCAGTAGCTTCTTCATCTGTGAAATGACCATAAAATTCTTGTAAATGAGGCAGTATAAATGCAAGAATACGGGAAAGATTTTTATGGTAATTGGCTGCAAGCAACTGAGCTTCCATCTCAAAATTTCCACTTGGTTTTTCTTCCCAAGCTACAAGAACATCATCTACTTCATGTATGTAAGCTTGCAAGGACTGATCGAATATCATGGCTATTTTTCCTTTCAAAGGTTGATTTAAAAACTAGTTTTACCAAAAAATCCACTAAATGATTCGTTCCATCTTCATTATATCACTTTTTAAATAAGATTGAGAAGAGTTGGAAAATGAAAAACCCACCCTTACGGGCAGGTTTCTGTTATGTTTTGTTCAGCTAGATTAAGCTTTACCTTCTGAACCGAATACGTCGATACGTTCTTCAACTGATGCTTGGATAGCTTTTACACCGTCAGCCAAGAATTTACGTGGGTCGAAGAGTTTTTTCTTGTCGTATTCTGCTTCGTTTGCTTCGTAGTCACGAGCAAATTTACGAGTTGCGTTAGCGAATGCGATTTGGCATTCAGTGTTAACGTTAACTTTAGCAACACCAAGTTTGATAGCTGCTTGGATTTGGTCATCAGGAATACCTGAACCACCGTGCAATACGATTGGGAATCCTGGTACAGCTTCAGTCAATTTTTGCAAGTGGTCAAGGTGAAGACCTTTCCAGTTTGCTGGGTAAGGACCGTGGATGTTACCGATACCAGCTGCCAAGAAGTCAATACCAGTTGCAACCATTGCTTTAGCGTCTTCAATTGGAGCCAATTCACCGTCACCGATGATTCCGTCTTCTTCACCACCGATAGTTCCAACTTCAGCTTCTACTGATACACCATTTGCGTGAGCAAATTCTACAACTTTACGAGCTTTTTCAAGGTTTTCTTCAACTGGAAGGTGTGAACCGTCAAACATAACTGAAGTATAACCAACTTGAATACACTCAAGTGCATCTTCGTAGTGACCGTGGTCAAGGTGGATAGCTACTGGTACAGTGATACCCATTGATTCAACAAGGTTAGCGATCAAGTTGCGAGCAACTTTGTAACCACCCATGTATTTAGCAGCACCCATTGAAGTTTGGATCAAAACTGGAGCTTTTTTAGCTTCTGCTGCGCGCAAGATAGCTTGAGTCCACTCAAGGTTGTTTGTGTTAAATCCACCAACTGCATAACCGTTGTCACGAGCTGCTTGGACAAATTTTTCTGCTGAAACGATTGCCATTTTATCAGGCCTCCTGTATATTTTTATGGGACATCCCATTTACATTGTTCATTTTATCACTTTTTAGCAAAAAAAGCTAGTTTTTCCCATACTTTAGATTGAATTTCTTCCAATTAGATAGATGTAAACCCTTTCTTAATCACTTTCCAACTCGGTCTGAGGTAGCTTCATGAAAAATACTAGGTGATCTTCAGCTCTTTCAAAATGATAGTTAATTTCTTCATTTTCTAATAAACTTTTGACCACGAAAAGTCCCAAGCCAGCTCCCTTACTTTGTCGACTAGAAGCCGTAAAGGATTGTTCAAACTTATCTTGCTCCTCAGGTGTACAGGCGTTCTCAATGAAAACCCAACCATCTTTTGCTCCAATTTTTAGATAGCCTCCTTGAACAGAGTGTTTCACAGCATTACTGATAAGATTGGAAAGAATAAGCTTGAGTACAGAAGGATTTAGATAAGTTTGTTGGTTAGTCAGTTGATTGTCTACAGTGATTTCTCTCTCTTTGGCTAATAAGTCATAGTCCTTCAATAGAAGATTGGTCATATCCAAAAGATTGATTTCTTCCTTCTTATCTCGCAATTCCTGTACCGAAGAAAGGGATAGAATTTGCTGGACATGGTGACTTAAATCATCCACAATTCCTAGAGAAACTCCAAGGTAATGGTCTCTATCTTTATAACGTCCGATATTGGCTTGCATATTTTCCAGAAGAATCTTCAGACTAGCAAGAGGTGTCTTGAGCTCATGGGAAGCACCTCTCAAAAACTCTACCTTCATTTTTTCTAGTTGGAGGATTGCCTCATTTTTCTCATGCAAGTCTGCAATAACGGTCAAGAGATGCTGATAGAGACTATTAATCTGGTCTTTGAGATCACCAATCTCATCCTTGGAATCCACGCGCAAGCGTACTTGAGCATCCAAGTCCATCATCCGTCGAGTCACTCGTTTGATTTCCAAAATCGGAGCTACAATGGTTTTCGCATAGATAAAGGCGATGAGGAGCGAAATGATGAAAGACGCTAATAAAGTATAAGGCAGAAATTGAAGACTGATGTCTTCTGCTTCTTTCTGCAAATCCATAGAGGCTAAAAACTGCAAGGTCATAGTCTGACCATCCTTGGTTTGAACTTCTCTTTCCTCAATGACCAAGGAGGCTGTTTGTCGTTCTTTATCAATGGGAAGATTGTCCTTGACCTCCAACTTATCTTGGGTCATCTCTCCCTTGATAGATCCCTTAATATCACTACTTTGAGAATAGAGTTCAAGGACTTCCTGGATAGTTTGACTGTCCTTTCCTTGGAGGGATTGTGCAATTTCGGTAGCCTTGAGGCCTATGCTCTCCTGACGGTGACTGAGATAGGTCGATGGAAAGAGGAAATAGATGGCCAAATGCAAACAAATGACCAAGGTAGAAAATACCGAGAAGGTATAGATAAAAATTTTTTTAAATAAACCTGAACGTCTCATTTTCTCTCCAATTTATAACCAACGTTGCGCACGGTAAGAATACAGTCTAAATCCAATTTTTTCCGTAGTTCCTTGATATAGACATCGATCACTCTGTCAAAAGGGATCTCATCTGTCATCTTCCATACAGCATCGATAATCTGCGACCGTGTTAAGGCTCGACCTTCATTTTTAACCAGATAGTCTAAAATTTCCAGTTCTTTTGCATTCACTGCAACCTCTTGGCCAGCCACTTTGGCGCTATAACTGTCAAAGTCTACCTCGGTGTCTCTATAGGTAAAAATACGACCAGTATCATAATAACGTTTAAAGATGGCATCCACTCGTACTTTTAACAAAGATAGAGAAAAAGGCTTTTCCAAATAACCATCTGCTAATGCAGCAAAGGCACTCATCTTATACTCCTCGTCTTGAAAAGCTGTCAACATCAAAACAGGAACTTGACTGGTCTTGCGGATTTCTGATAAGACCTCTAAACCATTGAGTTTAGGCATTTGAATATCTAGGAGAACCAAGGCAACCTGATGATGAGAAAATTGTTCTAAGGCCTCAAGGCCATCTGCTGCCTGAAGGGTTTCATAGCCACAATCCGCCAAGTAATCACTAATTCCCTCACGGATCATGTCTTCATCTTCTACAATTAGAATTTTCATATAAATCCTTTTCTAACAAAAATGCTACCTATATTATATCTCATTTGAGTGAGAATAGGTAGCAGGTTTTTTTATTCACTATCCAACAAGAGTTCTTTTGGTTGTTTAAAGAGGAGATTGCTGGAAGCAAGTGCCATAACTAGTACTACTAGAACCAAGCCAAGTACAAAGATGATGGCAAAGTCTGAAGGTTGAATAGAAATATCCAAACTTGAAAGAGTCTTGCTAAAGCCGTCAACTTCTGCACCACCACCGAGATTGGAAGCTTGGGCTGCCTTACTTGCCTGCTTAGCCACATCTGATGTGACATTGGCTAGTACTGTATTTCCAATAGCACGAGCTGTATAATTAGCTAGGAAGTAGGCTGAAATGAGAGCTGGAATAGCAATCATAACTGCTTCTGTGATAAATTGACCTAGAATACTTGCTTGTTTAAGACCAATTGAAAGGAGAATTCCAACCTCTTTACGACGGGCGTTAATCCAAAGTGTGAGTAAGAGAGCAAGTAGTAGAACAGAAAAGCTCAAGCTACCCCAGAAAAGCAGATTAGCCATCTTGTACATGCCGGAGATGGATTGTTCAAGGGCAGGATAGTTAGATGAACTCTTAATCAAGCTATACATTTTCCAGTTGATGCCGTTTATTGACCCTAGTTCTTGCATGACACTATCTAGGTTCTTATCTCCAGCTACAAAGAAGGTAGCATCGCCATAGATAGCTGTATCTTCAGTATAACCATAGAGCTGGGCAGCTGTGTGAATATCTGTGATAGCTGTATTCTCATAAAGTTCTTGTGAGTAGGTCACAGCAGATTTGTTATGTCCATCAAAGAGTCCTTTGATCGTTACTTCTACTGTTTCCTTGGCTCCTTTTTCATTATCGGCATCGTAAATATTGGAGTTCAGTTTGACCTTATCTCCTACCTTCCAGCCATGTTTAGCAGCCAAGTCTTTGTGCATGAGAATCTGGTATTTGTCATCGTTTGTTAAATGCTCACCTTCAACTAGTTTGTAAGAGCCTGATACAAACTTGTCTTCTTTAGAAGAGTCATTAACACCTGTTATCATCAAACTACTTCCAAAACGTTGAGCTCGATCTGGCGTTAGATTTTTCTTGGTTTCAGGTGTCTCAATCAATTCGTAGCCTGTTAAATCACCGATAGCATTGATACGTTTGATGTAAGATTCGATGGCCTTATTTTCAGTAATTTTTTTAATATCTTCACCCTTGATATTCCCTGCACCACGTGGAGTTCCTTGGTTAACTCTACGATTGATTTGCATAGAAAAACTATTGGTGATATTCTTAAAGGTTTCTTGAGAAGCCTTGGCTGTCGCACCCTTGATAGACAAGCCGATCAAACTCAAACTAGCCATCAAGAGAATGATGAGAAAGATCACAAGCGACTTAAAAAATTTTCTTGTGACATAGGCAAATGCGTTGTGTAACATAAGATTCCTTTCTAGATTTACTTCGCTTATATATTTAAAAGTTTTAGTTACTATTTCTTCTTGTTTCTGTCAGCTTTTTATCCTTCAATTCCAGTGTAATATCTGACGCCTGTGCTACTTCCTTACTGTGGGTCACAACGATCACACACTTGCCTGTTTTCTCAGCAAGAGATTTGAGCAGGTCAATGATATCCCCAGCTGTCTTAGGATCTAGGTTTCCTGTTGGTTCATCCGCTAAAATCACTGGTGCTTCCGATACAAGGCTACGAGCAATGGCCACCCGTTGTTGCTGCCCTCCTGATAATTGGAGAACATTCCGCTTGATTTGACTTTCATCTAAACCAAGTTCAAGAAGGATATCCTTGCTAGCTTTTTTATTAACCAAGCGGATATTTTCCAATGGAGAAAGATAATCAATCAAGTTATAGTTTTGGAAAACCAAAGAGATATGGTGCATGCGATGATAAGAATAACCTTGTTCACGAATATCCTTGCCTTCGAATAAGATAGCTCCTTCGACTGGGCTATCAAGTCCTGCTAATAGAGATAAGAGTGTTGACTTCCCAGCTCCTGAGTCTCCGATAATACTATAAAACTTGCCTGGTTCAAAATCGTAATTGATTTTATATAATACTGCTTCTGCAGTGTTCTTGTAACGATAAGTAAGATCTTGTAATTGTAGTAAAGTCATGATTTCTCCTTTATTAACTGATGGATGATAAAATTTCTTTCGGTGATTTTCTAAATAAAAAGATAAAACAAAGTGCAACTGACAAGGAGCTAATCACAAGGAGAAAGACATAAGATTCTCCAAATGAAAGAAGACTTGTTGAAAGATTAGTCGCTTTGGCCAGTGTATCTTGTAATGCGACTTGATCGCCACTTGCTAGTACAGTTTTTAAAAGATAGGAAGTAATGGCATTTCCTGCAAGAAATGCTGGTAAAATTGCTGCCAATGAAACCAGGATAACTTCCAGGCAGAATTGACTAAAGATTGCTATTTTTCCTTTTCCTAGCGCCAATAAAATACCAACCTCGTAGACTCGCTCTCGTAACCAAAGTGACAAGACCAAGACCAGAGCTCCTACACCAGCAATCATAATACCATAGAGGAAAATTTGTAGGAAGGTTTGGAAGGTCGAAACTGAATCCTTGATTTGTTCAAAGGCCTTATTTTCCTTTTCCACTTGAAAGCCTTGATTTTCAAGAGATAACTTTTCAACCTCTTGAATGATGTCATCCATATCTTTGGGATTTTCAAGATAGAAACGGGCTGCAGTGATTTGATCTTCCTTATTTCCAAGAAGAGTTTGGCTACTTTCGAAGTCTGTATAGACCGTGTTTTCACTAAAATCTGAGCTAAGACCAGTGAATTTTTCTTGCTTCTTACCTGAGAAAATACCTACGATTTCATAGTCTAGCCTTTGTCCACTATTTCCTTCCACTTGAGCAGGATTTAAGCTAATCTTATCCCCAAGTTTTAAGTTATTCTTCTTAGCTAATTCTTCATGGACTAAGATTTTTTTACTGTCCCCTTTTTCGAGATGTCTTCCTTCTTTAAGGGTAAAGGCAGAGCTTGTAAAGGAGACATCCTTAGAAGAATCTTCTAAAGCAATCAAAGTGATAAGATTTTTTTCAGCCTCTGTCAAATCATCCCTTTGGATACTTTGTTCTCCAGTAATGACTTCTTTGTCAGTTAACTTGGCTATTGTTTCAAGCTCAGGTGAAATCTTCTCAAGGCCCTTTATCTTTTTAAGGTCATCTAGTTGAGACAGTTGAAAAGTCTGATCTGCTTCTATTCTTTTAATAGAAAAAGATGTATTCAATGAACGATAGAGATTATTTTCTACTGTTTGGTTGGACTTCATAAGCGTCAAACAAGCCGATATTCCTGCCAATAAAACAAATAGAATCAAGAATAATATGAGACTTCTCAGTCGTTTTCTGCTGATGTAAGCCCAAGCTCTTTGAGTGGGATTCATATAGCACCTCCATGTTTCTAAGTCTATTATAATATCCAAATATGAAATGTTTATGAAATCACAAAAAAAGAGCAAAATCTTTGCCCTTGTTTATATAAAAATAAAGAGCTAGCTGAAGCTAACTCTTTTCCTATGCGGAGAGAGGGACTTGAACCCTCACGACCTAAAGCGGTCACAGGATCCTTAGTCCTGCGCGTCTGCCAATTCCGCCATCCCCGCGTCGATTACTTTACTAGTATATCAACTTTCACAAACTTTGTCAACACTTTTTTCAGATTTTTTTCATTTTTTTTGAATACATTATTCTTTGATTTCAACTAGGTTTTCATCAAGGAGTTTCGCTCCTAATGTATTCTTAAAATGTCCAAGTGCAAACTGGTGGTTTTCAGGCCAAATAGATGCGACTGCTGGCTTAACAACTTCTATCTGATAACCCAGATTATAGGCATCGATAGCCGTATGCAATACACAGATATCTGTCAGAACACCTGTTAAAATGACTGTATCCACGCGACGCTCTCTCAGACGGATATCCAAATCTGTGCCAGAAAAAGCCGAATAGTGACGTTTGTCCATCCAGAAAACACGACTATCGCCAGCATATTCCTGATAGAACTCGGCTAACTTACCATATAGATTACGCCCGCTAGTCCCAATCAGATTATGAGGGGGAAATAGTTTACTTTCTGGATGAAAGACATCATTTTCCTCATGAGCATCAATGGTAAAGAAAATATAATCTCCACGGTCAAATGCTAATCTAGTCACCTGATTGATCGCTTCTGATATAGCTTGAGCAGGAGCTCCAGCTGTCAATTTTCCATGATCCGCTACAAAATCTTCTGTATAGTCAATCGAAATTAAAGCCTTAGTCATTAATAATCCCTCTTTTTCACTTCTTCAAAGATATCTGGGATCAAGACCTTAAGATAAGTTCCCTTCATCCCCAGTGAACGACTTTCAATAATTCCTGCAGATTCGAGTTTTCGAAGGGCATTGACAATCACAGAACGCGTAATACCGATACGGTCTGCAATGACTGACGCAGTTAATTGTCCTTCATTGCCATTCAATTCACCCAAAATAGCTGACACTGCTCGTAACTCAGAGTAAGAAAGAGTGTTGACTGCCATAGTTACGGCTGTACGACGACGGATATTTTTCTCGTCTTCTTCACGTTGGAAGTTCAAAAGCTGAATACCAACCACCGTACTAGCTATCTCAACAAGAATCAAATCCTCATCTTCGAATTTCTTATCATTACGCCAGATAATCAAAGATCCCAAACGAATCCCAGAAACATGGATTGGAGCAATTGTTGTCAAACCTTCTGAGAAATCTGCACGACTCTCAACTGGAAAGATGCTTAATTCGTGATCTACAGTCAGATTTGCTTCTGTATCGTAAATCATGTTTGCACCTTGAATATAGTCCTCAGGAAAAATTTTTGATTGGAAAAATTGCTCTACACGATCATTATTAGTCTTGTAACGCATGAAGTATCCCAAAAGACGTCCCTTACTATTTAGGATACAAGCGTTGCAATCAATAATATCCGCTAATTGGCGTGTGATGGCATTATATGGAAGATCATCTTGTAATTTCTCCTCCGCACGCTTCAGGATAGACGTAATTTTTCTCGTTTTTTCTAATAAATGTGCCATTTTTCACCTCGTATTTAATCGCTTCCATTATATCATAAATTGATCATTATTTCAATAATTATCTGAAAATTGTTTATTGAATTGCAATTCATGACTGTTCGAAAATTTTTACTAGTTTTTTCTAATTTTCTTGTTGACAGGTTCCTAAATTTTTGATAATATAATATTACAAGATAGCAAATATATAAATCTATTTTCTCGTATTAAACTTTTATTAACTCTCGGTCTCCTTATATATAAAAGCGATCCACCTCAGTGAACCGCTTTTTTTATTATTTATCACCCTTGTTACGGATTACAAAACCAGTTTTCTTCTCACTTGAAGTATTACGTGGTTTTTTATTATCCTTACGGTAACGTTTTTCCTTCTCAAAGCGGTCGTTTTTGCGACTGCCTTTTTTGAAATCATCTCGACGTTCACCACGACGATTGTCGCGACGGCGATCACGATCTCGACGATCCTCACCACGACGTCCTCCCTTGCCTTTACCACCGAAGCCATTACCTGATGGTTTAAATGGCAGTGGTTTCTCACGCGCAATTTCAACTTCTGGAAGACTATCTGGATCCTGAACTGTCAAACTTAGGATGTACATTGCCAATTCTTCTGGGCTGAATTCAGCTGCAAGTTTACGGGCATCTTTTGCGAATTTGTCAAAGTTTCCACGAACAGTCTCTTCAGCAAAGTCACGTTCAATTTTCTTCAACGCAACATGCTTTTTAGCTTGGAAGGCTTCTTCTGCTGTCGCTGGTTTCAACCCCTTCATGCGTTTCTTGGTCAAGTTTTCGATGATTTGAAGATAGCCCATCTCATTTGGTGCTACGAAAGTAATCGATTGACCTGACTTACCAGCACGACCTGTACGACCAATACGGTGAACATAGCTTTCAGGATCTTGTGGGATGTCATAGTTGTAGACATGTGTTACACCAGAGATATCCAAACCACGAGCTGCTACGTCAGTTGCTACGAGGACATCCAGGTTACCATTTTTGAAATCACGAAGGACACGAAGACGTTTGTTTTGGTCAAGGTCTCCATGAATCCCTTCAGCACGGAAGCCACGGATTTTCAGACCACGAGTCAACTCATCCACACGGCGTTTTGTCCGTCCAAATACGATTGCCAGTTCTGGTTGCTCTACGTCCATGAGACGAGTCATAGTGTCGAATTTTTCTTGTTCCTTAACACGGATATAGTACTGGTCAACTAGTTCTGTGGTCAACTCTTTAGCCGCAATCTTCACATGCTCAGGTTCTTTCATGAACTGAACCCCGATACGTTTGATAGCTTCTGGCATAGTTGCTGAAAAGAGTAAAGTTTGACGATTTTCTGGGACACGTGAGATGATGGCTTCAATATCCTCAAGGAAGCCCATGTTGAGCATTTCGTCTGCTTCATCAAGGATTAGAGTTTCAATATCTTGCAATTTCAATGCCTTGCGTTTGATCAAATCTAGGAGACGACCTGGTGTTCCCACCACGATATGGGCACCAGATTTAAGAGCCTTAATTTGTTTTTCAATGCTTGAACCACCATAAACAGAACGGACTTTTACACCCTTGCTTCGACCAAAACGGAAGAGTTCTTCCTGACTTTGCACAGCTAGTTCACGTGTTGGTGCAATGACCAAAGCTTGAATGGTTGCTTCTTCTGTACGAATCTTTTCAAGGGTTGGCAAGCCAAAGGCTGCGGTTTTTCCTGTACCTGTTTGAGCTTGTCCGATAACATCTTTTCCTTCAAGAGCCAGAGGAATGGTTTGCTCTTGGATAGGACTTGCTTCTACAAATCCTGCTTTTTCAATTTCTGCTAATAAATCAGCAGAAAGGTTAAATTCATTAAATTTCACGTTATTCTTCTTTCTAAAGATGGTGCGAAGCCATCCTATAGCGCTTAGTTTATACTTTTCTTGTCATGACGTACTTTCATATCTTTTATGAAAGACCGTGTTGCTTCTTTTCCACTAAAGAAAAGTACTGCTTTTTTGCAACCTATCTAGTATAACACAAGAGAGGGTCAAAAGATAGTCTAACCTCCTGATTAAATCATGTAAACGATTTTTCTATCGATTTTCTTCACTCAAAAAGTATTTGTTAGAGCATTCGGTTCCTGAAACTATTTTCCGTAGCAGATTTGTGCAAAAGTTTTTTTCTTGTGCTAGAATGAAAATCGAACAGGAGGAATAAAAATGTTAACATACGATTTAATTGTAATAGGATTTGGTAAGGCAGGTAAAACGCTTGCTGGAAAACTAGCTTCAGCTGGTAAAAAGGTTGCCCTTATCGAACGTAGTAAGGCGATGTACGGTGGAACTTGTATCAATATCGGTTGCATCCCAACTAAAACCTTGCTAGTTGCTGCTGAGAAAGACTTGTCTTTTGAGGAAGTCATGGCTACTAAAAATACGGTTACTACACGCCTCAATGGAAAAAATTATGCTACTGTAGCTGGTACAGGTGTAGATATCTTTGATGCTGAAGCACACTTTGTCTCAAACAAGGTTATTGAAATTCAAGCTGGTGATGAAAAACAAGAACTAACAGCTGAAACTATCGTCATCAACACTGGTGCTGTTTCAAATGTATTACCAATCCCAGGTCTTGCTACAAGTAAGAACGTCTTTGACTCAACAGGAATCCAAAACTTGGAACAATTGCCTGAAAAACTTGGAATTCTTGGTGGTGGAAACATTGGTCTTGAATTTGCTGGTCTTTACAACAAACTCGGAAGCAAGGTAACAGTCTTAGATGCAATGGACACTTTCTTACCTCGTGCAGAACCTTCCATCGCAGCTCTTGCTAAACAATACATGGAAGAAGACGGCATCGAATTGTTTCAAAACATCCATACTACTGAAATCAAAAACGATGGTGACCAAGTTCTTGTTGTGACTGAAAATGAAACCTATCGTTTCGATGCCCTTCTCTATGCAACAGGACGTAAACCAAATGTTGAACCTCTACAACTTGAAAATACAGATATTGAACTAACTGAACGTGGTGCTATCAAGGTGGACAAACATTGTCAAACAAACGTTCCTGGTGTCTTTGCAGTTGGAGATGTCAACGGCGGCCTTCAATTCACTTACATTTCACTTGATGACTTCCGTGTTGTATACAGCTACCTTGCTGGTGATGGCAGCTACACCCTTGAAGACCGTCTCAATGTACCAAATACTATGTTCATCACACCTGCACTTTCACAAGTTGGTTTGACTGAAAGCCAAGCTGCTGAATTGAAGCTTCCATACGCTGTTAAGGAAATCCCTGTTGCAGCTATGCCTCGTGGACATGTAAATGGTGACCTTCGTGGTGCCTTCAAAGCTGTTGTCAATACTGAAACAAAAGAAATTCTTGGCGCAACTATCTTCTCTGAAGGTTCACAAGAAATCATCAACATCATCACTGTTGCAATGGACAACAAGATTCCATACACTTACTTCACAAAACAAATCTTCACTCACCCAACCTTGGCTGAGAACTTGAATGACTTGTTTGCGATTTAATAGATTTAATAATAGAAAGCAGCCCTCCTTGGGCTGTTTTTCTTTTTCTAAAATCTCAAATCTGTCTTTTTCAGCATTTATGATATAATAGAAACATGAAATTAAAAACTACTTTGGGCCTTCTTGCTGGGCGTTCTTCTCACTTTATTTTGAGTCGTCTTGGACGTGGAAGTACGCTGCCTGGAAAACTTGCCCTTCAATTTGATAAAGATATTTTACAACATTTAGCGAAGAACTATGAGATTGTTGTGGTAACTGGTACCAATGGAAAAACCTTGACAACCGCTCTCACTGTCGGTATCCTTAAGGAAATTTATGGTCAAGTTTTAACTAATCCAAGTGGTGCCAACATGATCACAGGGATTACAACGACTTTCTTGACTGCAAAATCTTCAAAAACTGGAAAAAATATTGCGGTTCTTGAAATCGATGAAGCTAGTCTCTCACACATCTGTGACTATATCCAGCCTAGTCTTTTCGTCATTACCAATATCTTCCGTGACCAAATGGACCGCTACGGTGAGATTTATACGACCTACAACATGATTTTGGATGCTATTCGAAAAGTTCCTACTGCTACTGTTCTGCTGAATGGTGACAGTCCTCTTTTCTACAAGCCTGCTATTCCAAATCCTGTTCAGTATTTTGGCTTTGATATGGAAAAAGGTCCAGCAAAGCTTGCTCACTACAATACTGAAGGTATTCTCTGCCCAGACTGTCAAAGTATTTTGAAATATGAGCTTAATACTTATGCCAACTTAGGAGCTTATATCTGCGAAAACTGTGGATGTAAACGCCCTGACTTGGATTACCGTCTGACAGAATTGGTTGAGTTAACCAACAATCGCTCTCGCTTTGTTATTGACGGACAGGAATACGGTATTCAAATCGGTGGACTCTACAATATCTACAATGCTCTGGCTGCGGTTGCTATTGCGCGTTACCTTGGTGCTGATTCTCAACTGATTAAGCAAGGATTTGATAAGAGTCGAGCTGTTTTTGGACGCCAAGAAACCTTCCAAATCGGTGACAAGGAATGCACACTGGTTCTCATCAAGAATCCTGTTGGTGCTACCCAAGCTATTGAAATGATAAAACTCGCTCCTTATCCATTTAGTCTATCTGTTCTCCTCAATGCGAATTATGCAGACGGGATTGATACCAGTTGGATTTGGGATGCTGATTTTGAACAAATTACTGAGATGGATATCCCAGAAATCAACGCCGGTGGCGTTCGTCATTCTGAAATCGCTCGTCGTCTTCGAGTAACTGGTTATCCAGCTGATAAAATCACTGAAACAAGTAGTCTGGAACAAGTTCTTAAAACGATTGAAGTCCAAGACTGCAAACATGCTTATATCCTTGCGACTTATACTGCTATGCTGGAATTCCGAGAATTACTGGCCAATCGTCAGCTTGTTAGAAAGGAGATGAACTAATGGTTTATACTTCACTTTCCTCAAAAGACGGCAACTATCCTTACCAGCTAAATATCGCCCACCTCTATGGCAATCTCATGAATACCTACGGGGATAATGGGAATATCCTCATGCTCAAGTATGTGGCTGAAAAGCTAGGTGCTCACGTAACAGTTGACATCGTTTCTCTCCACGATGACTTTGACGAAAATCACTATGATATCGCCTTTTTCGGTGGTGGTCAAGACTTTGAACAAAGTATCATTGCTGGTGATTTGCCTGCTAAAAAAGTAAGCATCGATAACTTTATCCAAAATGATGGTGTTGTTCTAGCTATCTGTGGTGGCTTCCAACTATTGGGTCAATACTATATCGAAGCTTCTGGAAGACGTATCGAAGGTCTCGGTGTTATGGGACACTATACACTCAACCAAACCAACAACCGCTTCATCGGTGATATTAAAATTCATAACGAAGAATTCGATGAAACCTACTTTGGCTTTGAGAACCACCAAGGCCGTACCTTCCTCTCAGATGACCAAAAACCACTCGGTCAGGTCGTATACGGAAACGGAAATAATGAAGAGAAAATTGGCGAAGGCGTTCACTATAAAAATGTCTTTGGTTCTTATTTCCACGGACCTATTTTATCCCGTAATGCAAACTTAGCCTATCGCTTGGTCACTACTGCCCTCAAGAAAAAGTATGGTCAGGACATCGTCCTTCCAGCTTATGAGGACATTCTCAGTCAAGAAGTTGCTGAAGAATACAGCGATGTGAAAAGCAAGGCAGATTTTAACTAAACTTCCTATTTCCAGCATGCCATAGGCTGTTGGAATTTTTTTAAGCTCTTTTCCCCTTCTCTCTTGCATTTTCTACTATTTTTTGCAAAAATAGAGGGGTAGAAAGAAGGTAACATATGTCTAAATTACAACAAATTGTAACATATCTTGAATCAGAAAAGCTAGACGTCGCTGTCGTATCTGACCCCGTCACTATCAATTACCTCACTGGTTTTTACAGTGATCCACACGAACGCCAAATGTTCCTCTTTGTCCTTAGAGATCAGGAACCACTTCTCTTTGTTCCAGCTCTTGAAGTTGAGCGCGCAACAAGCACTGTCTCTTTCCCAGTTGTTGGTTATGTAGACTCTGAAAACCCTTGGAAAAAAATCCAAAATGCCTTGCCACAACTTGATTTCAAACGTGTCGCAGTTGAGTTTGATAACCTCATCTTGACTAAATACCACGGTTTAAAATCTGTCTTTGAAACTGCTGAATTTGAAAACTTAACTCCACTAATCCAGCGTATGCGCTTAATTAAGTCAGCTGACGAAGTACAAAAGATGATGGTAGCAGGTGTCTATGCAGACAAGTCTGTCAAAGTTGGTTTTGACAATATCTCTCTTGACAATACTGAAACTGATATTATCGCACAGATTGATTTTGCCATGAAACGCGAAGGCTATGAAATGAGCTTTGATACTATGGTCTTGACAGGTGATAACGCTGCAAATCCACACGGTATTCCTGGAGCCAACAAGGTTGAAAACAATGCCCTTCTCCTTTTTGACCTCGGTGTAATGGTCAATGGTTATGCATCAGATATGACTCGTACAGTCGCTGTTGGTAAACCTGACCAATTCAAGAAAGACATTTACAACTTGACTCTTGAAGCCCAACAAGCTGCCCTTGACTTTATCAAACCTGGTGTCACTGCGCATGAAGTAGACCGTGCTGCCCGTGAAGTTATCGAAAAAGCAGGTTATGGTGAGTACTTCAACCACCGTCTCGGTCATGGTATCGGTATGGATGTCCACGAATTCCCTTCAATTATGGAAGGAAACGATATGGTTATCGAAGAAGGCATGTGCTTCTCTGTTGAACCTGGTATCTACATCCCTGGTAAAGTCGGTGTCCGCATCGAAGACTGTGGTGTTGTGACAAAAGACGGCTTTGACCTCTTTACAAGTACCAGCAAAGATTTGCTTTATTTTGATTAAAAAGTATATTATAAAAAAAAAATAAGATGGAAAAGCTTAACTTTCCATCTTATTTTTTGATTTGATAATAAATTTTATCAGCTCTATAACCTTTTCGTTCAACTGCATTTGGAATCGTCTTCCAAAAAGTCATACCCGCCTTTTCCATAACACGACCAGATGCTGGGTTTAGACTTACATAGCAAGCATCAACCTCTTCAAATCCAATCTCATCTAGACAGTATGATAAAACTGCCTTCAAGGCTTCTGTCATGAGTCCTCGTCCCCAGTAGTCCATCCCTAAGATATATCCAATCTCACAGCTAGAGTTTTCTTCATCCACACTAACAAGACTGATATCTCCAATGGTATGGTCTGAATTTTCTTTAAGACAAATGGCCCATTTGTAGTAATTTGGATCGTCATAGGATTTTACCCAATTGCCAATAGAATTTTGAGTCTGTTCAACATTCAGGTGTGGATTCCAAGTCACATAAGTCAGATTTTCTGAGCGTGAAGCCCAATTATCAAACATGGCTTGAGCATCACCTTCCACAAATCTCCTCAGTATCAAACGTTCTGTCTTAATAGTTTGTGTCCCTAGTGCTTTCATAATGGTAACTCTCTTTCTATTTGAATGTTCAAGCTAAAAAGGTCCACTGGACCTTCTTAGCTTTCTTATTTCTAGGCTCGGGGTAAAAACACTACACTCATAAACATTGAGAAAACAACAGTTTCCTCTAATTTCATGACGCAGTCGCTGTCTGGCTTGAAATGCACTTTAGCAAGTTTTTTCAAGCCTAGTCAGCCTTGCGGGGGTGAGACAAGGAAAATCGAACTCTTCGAGTTACCGACCTGCCTCGTTTCCCTATTCCTAGATTCGGGGTAAAAACCTCCACTGGAGGTTATTCTTGCTTTCTAATTTCTAGGCTCAAGGTAAAAAGGTCCCCCGGACTTACTCTCACTTTCTTATTTCTAGGTGAGAGGGTAAAAACCTCCACTGGAGGTTTTTACTCCCAAAACTTATCAAATACGGTGATTGGTAAGTGGCGTTTGTGTTGGCCTTTGTACCACCATTTTTCAATGGTGGCTTGGGCTTCTGGGCTGACTTGCTTTCCTTCGAGGTAATCATCAATTTCATTGTAAGTGACTCCCAAGGCTACTTCATCTGCAATGCCTGGTTTTTCTTCTTCCAAATCTGCTGTTGGGATTTTTTCATAGAGGGCTGGATCAGCTCCAAGTTCCTTCAAAAGCTGTTTTCCTTGGCGTTTATTGAGGCGATAGAGTGGGAGAATATCTGCACCACCGTCACCAAACTTGGTAAAGAAACCTGTGATATTTTCCGCAGCATGGTCTGTCCCGATAACAGCTCCGCTATGAGCACCTGCAAGGGCATATTGGGCAATCATTCGGCTACGAGCCTTGATATTTCCTTTGTTAAAATCGGAAACAGGACTGCCTGTTGCTTCTACTGCTGCCGTCATAGCATCAGCAGAGTCCTTGATATTCACTACCAGGCTCACATCTGGCTGGATAAAAGCTAGGGCTTTTTGGGCATCTGCTTCATCAGCTTGCACTCCATAAGGCAAACGAACAGCGATAAATTTATAGCTGTCGTCACCTGTTTCTGATCGCATTTCTTCCATGGCTAATTGAGCCAAGCGTCCTGCCAAGGTCGAGTCCTGTCCCCCAGAAATTCCTAAGACAAATGTCTTTAAAAAAGGATGTTTTTTCAAGTATCTTTTCAAAAAGTCAATCGAACGACGGATTTCTTCCTGGGCATCAATCACTGGTTTAACCCCCAGTTCTTGGATAATGGTCTCTTGCAAACTCATTCTTCTTCTCCTTCACCTAGAGCTTCCTTACGCATTTTATCAATCAAGTCCATCTTGTCCTGCCATACATCACGAGCCAAGTCGACAGGGTAATGTTGTGGGTTAAGAACGCGTTTGTATTCGTCCCAGAGCTTGTCAAATTCCTTACGAGCATAGGCTTGAATTTCAGGTAAACTTGGTAAATCATAGACTAGCTTACCTTCCTTGAAAATGTCTACCAAGAGAGGAACAGCATCAAAATTACGAACAGTTTTCTTGATATAAGTATAGGTTGGATGGAACATTTTGATTTCAGTCATGCTAGCAACATCGACACCATCATAGGTAATGTAATCACCTTCTGACTTGCCTTTTTCACGACTGGTGATGCGCCAAACTTGTTTCTTACCTGGTGTTGAAACTTTCTCTGCATTGTTTGAAAGTTTAATGGTATTGCGCATATGACCGTTCTCATCTTCGATGGCAACAACCTTGTAGACTGCTCCAAGTGCCGGTTGGTCATAAGCAGTGATGAGCTTAGTTCCTACACCCCAAACATCAATCTTAGCTTTTTGCATTTTGAGGTTGAGGATAGTATTTTCATCAAGATCATTGGATGCATAGATTTTGGCATCCGTAAATCCTGCCTCGTCTAGTTGCTGACGAACTTTTTTAGAAATATAGGCAATATCTCCAGAGTCAATGCGGACACCAAGGAAATTAATCTTATCACCAAGTTCACGCGCAACCTGAATTGCTGCTGGAACACCGATCCGAAGAGTATCGTAGGTATCCACTAGGAAAACACAGTTTTTGTGCGTTGTGGCATAAGCCTTGAAAGCCTGATAATCATTGCCATAGACTTGTACCAAGGCGTGAGCATGAGTCCCTAGAACAGGAATACCGAAGAGCTTACCTGCACGTACATTACTAGTTCCATTGGCACCACCAATAACAGCCGCACGAGTCCCCCAGATAGCTGCATCCATTTCTTGAGCACGACGTGTACCGAACTCCATCAAAGGCTCATCATCAATGACTGAACGAATACGAGCTGCCTTGGTCGCAATCAATGTTTGAAAGTTGACGATATTCAAGAGAGCTGTTTCAACCAATTGACACTGAGCCAAAGGACCTTCCACTTGAACAATCGGTTCATTGGCAAATACCAAGTCCCCTTCTTGAGCAGAACGTACAGTCAATTCCAACTTGAGATTACGGAGATATTCTAAGAAAGCACCATGATAACCAAGTGATTCCAAATAAGCAATATCGCTATCTGAGAAACGCAAATTTTCAAGATATTTCACAATTCGTTCCAAACCTGCAAATACAGCATAACCGTTTTTGAAAGGTTGTTGGCGGAAATAAACTTCAAAAACTGCTTTCTTGTTATGAATGTCTTGGTCAAAGTAAACTTGCATCATGTTAATCTGATACAAATCTGTGTGCAAAGTTAAACTGTCATCTGGGTACATATACTATCCTTCTTCCCTATTTGTAAAAAGATGAAAACGTTTCTTCTTTTCTCATAATTTAGTACTATTATAACACAATTTATCGATATTGATAAAAAGCTAACAAGCTATTCCATGCTCTCGAGCTCATCCATATCTTTTTCATACTTTTTCTGAGCCCATTCACCATAACTTTTTAATCCTAAGTTTCCAATAAAGACCCAAGGAAGATAAAGGAGATATGTAATGACCCATGCATAAATATACTTAATATGTAGAGGGTTGTGCTGATAAATTTCGATATTGAACTGGTAGTTCTGTAGCATCAAGGTAGCTGTAATCACTAGAGTTAATAATAGGCAACCTAAAATTGTAAAATGAAAACGACTATAGTAGGTCACACCGAGATTGCGAGCACGGGTGAAAAAGTAAAATGTCCCTATGATGATAATTACGAGAAGCATGCTTGGATTAAAAAGGCTTGGTGCTAACACTGCTATGAAATAAGCTAGAAACAACAATCCGATAGAGATATGAAAACTCTCTGCACCAGCTTTATGAAGTTGTTGCTCTTCTCTTTCATCTAATAATTGATAATAATAAAATCTATTTTTCATCTTCTTCCTCCCAAAATAATTGATCTAACGTTTTGCCTAAGCATCTGCAAATAGACTGGCAAAGGGAGAGACTAGGATTATATTTCCCAGCTTCTATCAAGCCGATAGTCTGTCTAGTCACACCTACAGCTTCTGCCAAGTCACCTTGTGTCATATCAAGCTCTACTCGAGCAAGTTTTAATTTTAAATTCTTAGCCACTTCTTACCTCCTTTATAATTTTAAAAAGTTGCGCTTCTTTCTAAGTTCATTATATCATATATTTTACATTATGCAATGTATATCTGTCATTTTGTGCGATTTTTTTAACAAAAACTCTCTACCAGCTAAATGATAGAGAGTTTTCTGCTTATTCAAATTTTTTCAAAATATCTACAACGTCACTTCTCTGTTTGACTTGATAGGCTTTGATGCCTAAACTTTCAGCCATGTTAGTGTTGTCTGCTATATCATCAAGAAAGACACAATTTGCTGGATTCAACTCGTATTTACGGAGGATTTCTTCAAACATTTTTCGATCAGGTTTGATGACCTTAATATCACAGGAAAGAACAAACCCATCTAAAATCTTTTCTAGAGGTGCTAATTGATCTTTCAATAATTCATAAAAAACTGGTGAGGTATTAGATAGAACAAAAATACGATGGCCATTTTCCTTTAAACGTGCAAGAAGCGGAAAGACTTCCGTGTAAATATCGATATAGGCAGGCCAGTTCCAAATGACTTCTTCAACCTTTTTCTGATAGCAATCTCCTAATAGGGAAAGAACCTTATCAACCAATTCTTCTCGAGTCAAGGTCCCCAGGTCCAATCTTTCCCAGAGTCCCGACTGGAAAATCGCCTTGTCTAAAATTAGATAATCTTTTTGTGTTTTAGCTACAGCATTCAAAATCTTATCCTTGTTCCATTCCAATAGAACATTTCCCATATCTAGTATGATATCCATTAACTCTCCTCCATTATGAAGTGCCACTCTCTTCAATCGTTCATTTTCCGTTTACAACTCTTTTTGATAATAGTGCCTTTGTCCAGTATAGGGATAGTCTTTCATAGTAAAAACTTCCTTGTAACCATACTTCTGATAAAAGGCTGGCGCTTGAAATTGATAAGTATTTACAAAAGCAAAGCGACAGTTTCTCTTTTTTGCTTCACTCTCTGCTTGCTGCAATAGTTGGGAGCCGATTCCTTGTCCTCGCAACTCCTCTTTCACAAATAAATACTCGATTTCTAGCCAATTTCCAAAGGTCTCTGCTACTAAGCCAGCCAGGAGTCGGCCATGTTCATCTTCGATATACAGATTAAGTGGCTCACTTTCAGCAGTTTCTCTTTTGGAACGATTATAGGAGCGAATCAAATCCCCTATCTCCTGCGCTTTCTGAGACTCTGTATTCTCCAATCTAATGTGCATCAAAACCTCCTCAAAGACACTTACGCCTTGATTATATTCCTATTTTGAAGAACTGTCAAACTTAAAAAAACTCACCAACCTGAGTTGATGAGAATATAACTTATTTTCTAAATTTCCATTGGCTGTAAATACCAAATGCAACAATCCAGATAGCTGAACCTCTAGCTCCCATTACAGTTGACTCTTGTAAAAAGAGTGTTCCAAATACAAAGATAAAGAAGAGCATTGTTAAAGGATTTAGCAAGCGATATTGAGGCATGAGATAGCCATCTGACATAAAGTCTTTAGACTTACGATATTTGAGATGGGCTACCATGATCAAGATGTAGATGGCGATATAAACACCTGATGAAGAAGCTGTAATCAAAGCAAAGGCATCTGATACTCCTGGAAGGACATTGATGAAAGCTGCAAAACCAATCAATACCGCAGAAGCAATGATAGCATTCTGAGGAACGTTGTGACGTGAGAGTGTATCTGCCTTAATAGCTTTCAAGAAACGATTTGGTGAATCATGGGCAATTTGGTACAAATGACGACCTGTTGAGTAAAGGGTTGAATTCAAGGCTGATGCAGCTGAAGTCAAAACTACAAAGTTAATTAAAGCTGCCGCCCACTTAAGACCAACAAGTTCAAACACCGTTACAAATGGTGAATCTGCTGCAGAAAGCTCACGCCAAGGAATAATAGACATGATGGCTAAAAGAGCTCCACCATAGAAAAAGATAATTCGCAAGGGAATTTCCTTAACAGCCTTAGGCAAGACTTTTCTTGGATCCTTAGTTTCAGATGTAGTAACACCGATAAATTCAATCATCAAGTAAGCAAAGAAAACCATCTGGAAGGCCATGACAAAGTTCATCCCACCATTTGGGAAAAGTGAGAAGTGTTCACTAATATTAGCAAGACTTGCTGAACCATAAGGCGTTTCAAAGCCGGTCAAAACCATAAAAATACCTGTCGCAATCATAGCAAGAATAGCCACAATTTTAATCATGGCAAACCAAAATTCTACTTCACCAAAGATTTTAACGGCAATCAAGTTCACTAAGCCGAGTATTGTCAGAAATACAACCTGAATCAACCAAGATGGCCAGGATGGAAACCAAAACTGAACATAGTGAGAGATAGCCGTAATCTCGGCCATTCCGATAAAGACTACTGAGAGCCAGTAAGACCAGACTGAGAAGTAACCCCAACCCTGACCTAGATAACGGGTAATAAAATTGATAAAGGTATGTTGCTCCGGATCCTGGTACAACATTTCCCCGATAGCACGCATCATAAGATACATAAAGCCACCCGTAATCATATAGACCAAGACGATTGACGGACCTGTCAAACTAATGGAACGTCCAGCTCCTAGAAAAAGTCCTGTTCCAATTGTTCCTGCAATGGCCATAACCTGAACATGGCGATTGGTTAACCCACGTTCCATTTTATTTTTCTTTTTGTGCTTATTTTCTGAATTCATATAGTCTCCTCTAGTTTTTAGAATTAAGAAAAGGAGTAATGGGAAGCGCTTTCCCTGCATCTACTCCTTCTTTTCATTCCTATTAAACTGTTTTTTCTACTTTTAAGATTTTAACATCATAGCTTCCTACAGGTGTTTCGATCGTAGCAGTATCACCTGTTTTCTTACCAATCAAGGCTTGCCCAATTGGGCTTTCATTTGATACTTTACCTGCAAAGGCATCTGCACCCGCTGATCCCACGATGATATATACTTCTTCGTCGTCTTCACCAATTTCTTGGATAGTGACTGTTTTCCCGATAGCAACTTCATCTTGAGCAACTGCATCGCTATTGACAATCTCAGCATAACGGATTTTTATTTCCAAGCTAGAGATTTGTCCTTCAACGAAGGCTTGCTCGTCCTTAGCTGCTTCATACTCACTATTTTCTGACAAGTCACCGTATGAACGCGCAATCTTGATGCGTTCTACAACTTCTGGACGACGAACTAGTTTCAACTCTTCTAATTCTTTTTCGAGTTTTTCTTTTTCTTCAAGGGTCATTGGATATGTTTTTTCTGCCATTTTTCTCAACTTTCTTTTGATTAAATTTAAATTTCTTTAGGTAGTAAAGCAAAATTATGTGGTAAACCACATAATTTTACAATGAAGACAAAGTCTTTTTAAAGCTTTCCTTAAATGATTTTGGTTAGTAGCGACCTTTTAAAATCTGTGCCTAAACCTAATGATTCTATCACTTCTAGACTCAGGTTCAAATAAGAGGTAAGTTTTTACTTTCGTAATTTCCGAACGCCTAAAACTTGTGAATTTCAGGCGTTTCTAATCATAGCGGAAAGACTTGTGTGACTTGCTATTCCCGTAAAAATTAGAGATTCTTTTCTACATTCACGGATGTAATAGCAAATCTTGTTCTAAGAGTTAGTTTGAACTACTTGATTGTGTCAATTTACTGTTAACATGCTCTGCAACGTTTCGATCATGTTCCTCTCGTGTCGTTGCAAAGTAAACCTTACCATCTTGTACATTGGCTACAAAGTAGAGATAGTCGCTCTTAGTTTGATTGATACTTGCTTCAATTGCATCCAGACTTGGACTGTCTACTGGACCAGGCATTAAGCCAAGGTTTGTATAAACATTATATGGTGAATTGATTGTTGTATCAATTGCTGCATCATCTGCCAAGCTAATATTTTGTCCTAGTTTACCTTCTGCATAGAGAATAGCAATATTACTTTGGAGCGGCATGCCAAGGTTCAAACGATTATAGAAAACTCCAGCGATCAGTTTGCGATCGTCAGTTTTCAAACCTTCTTTTTCCACAAGTGATGCGATGGTGAGGAGTTCATTCACTGTCAAGTTCTTTTCTTTGATTGCAGTATAATGTGCTGACAAGTTTTTGTCCATAGCTGCCACCATTTCATCAATCAAGCTTTCAATAGTTGTGCTTTCTTTGATAGCATAAGTTGCTGGGAATAGGTATCCTTCTAGACGATAACGAACACCACTTTCTTTAGTTGGTAGGCTTTCGAGAAGGGTTGGGTACTTAGCAACTAATTGAGAGATGAAGGTTTCATCTTGCACTTTTGCCAAGAAGGCATCAGCAGTCAAAGGTTCTTTAAAGTCTCCTTGAAGCTGACCAACTGTTTGTGCGATTTGATCAAGGGTATAACCTTCCGGGATTGTAAGATTTGCAAGTGCAACTTCTTGAGGTTGAGGCGTTCCACCCTTTTGCAATTCTTTGATGATATCATCTGTACTCATGCTCTTTTGCAAATTATAGTAACCAGATTTCAAATCATTGTAGTCTTTATACTTAGCATAAAGGCTAAAGATAAAACCGTGTTTTACCAATCCAGAGTTTTCTAAGGTATCACCAATTTGCTGAAGATTGGCCCCTTCTGGAATCTGAACTGTGACATACTGTTTTGAATTTGCATCAACCGGTTGGAGTGCAGATTCGACATAACGGTAACCAAAGAATCCACCCACACCTAGTAAAATCAATAAAACAAATACTGTTACGAAAAATCCTTTCAAGCGTGATTTTTTCTTTTTCTTGATTGGTTTCACTGATTCTTTACGACTTCTTCTAGGAAGTTCAGTTCTAGTTTCAACTGGAGCAACTGGCTCTTGACTTGGAGTTTCTTTTGCAAGAACTGTTGGTTTCGGTTGAGGTTTAATATTCTTTCTAGCAGGACTTGGTTTAGCCTGATTCGTACGATAAGAAACTGGAATCCTTGTCGAAATAGCATTGAACTCTTTCTCTTCTTCCGCTGGTTGAGCAGGTTCAAGAGGCTTGACGGGTTCAACAGCTTCCGTTGATGGTAGAGGATCTGGAGCTACAGCTGGCTCTGAAGCTACAGTTGGCTCTGAAGCTACAACTGGTTCTGAAGCTACAGAAGTTTCAACTGAATCATCTTGTAAAACTGGACGTGGTGGAACTGCTGGAGCATTAGCAAGTAATTCATCCACTAGAGAAACAGAATTGGCCATCAAGTCTTCTACAGAAGGCTCTTCCACTGATTTTTCCGCTTCTGAACTATTATTTAAATTTGAAAACAAATCATCGTTGCTACTTTTCGTATTCGCGATGCCGTCTTCTCTTTTTAATCTTTCTAAATCTCTTAAAATTTGTTCTTTAAAACTTAACTTTTCTTCTTCTCGAGAATTTTCGCTCAAAGGTGTTACCTCCTTGTTGATAATCCATAATATTATATCTTAAAAACTAAAGAAAAGCAACCATAGATGCCTTTCTGATGCCTAATTCGTGTTTTCCCAGACCATGTCATACCATTCTTCACCAGCAAAAGTCGACTTTGATTTTCCTTCATTCACAAAACCATGTTTTTCATAATAGCCAATGAGATAGTCATGGCAGGTTAGATTGATTCCCTCACGCTCATGCTCAAGAGCGAGATCTTTTAAAGCGGTCAATAATTTTCGTCCGACACCTAAAGCTTGAGCTTTCTTAGCAATGGATAGACAAGTCACAGAGATATAGCCACCTTTTTGATGGCTATAATCTTTAATGTCTTCTGTAAAGGACTGGTCTCGTAAATGTCGATGAGGGACTACTGGTCCCTCAATATAGCCTAGTATTTCCCCCTCTTTTTCAGCCACTAAAAAACTGGTCTTAATTTCCTTCAGATGAGCTTCAAAAACAGGACGAGGAATAGCTTCTTCAATTGAAAAATTTTCTAGTTCAATTTCAAAGATACGATCTAAATCTGTCAATCTAGCTTGTCTAATAATCATATTTCCTCCTGATAATAGGGATTCTGCCATCGCATGAGAAAGGCAACTTCACTGCTCCTTTCTCCATCTACAATCCCTTGTTCCACAAATCCATTCATTTCAAAGTAGGCCAGCAACTCATCCTCACAAAGCAGATAAATACCTGGTCTATTTTGCTGACGGGTAACTTCCTTCAAAGCTGCTAGCAACAAGGTTCCAAAGCCTTGCCCCTGAAAATCAGGATCTACAGCTAAATCTTCAAGGATGATTGAGTTCTCACTAATGAATTCCTCATCTCCGATCTCAAGCATCCATTTTCTTAAAGAGGGAATAGGAGGTGTCGTCGCAGTGATATAAGCAATCCCTTGATCATCCAGGCTAGCTAAGAGAAACGTACCCGCATGGTTGCGGATACGTTCTTCTATTATTTCTCTGTTCAATACTTCTAGGGAATTTGAAATACTTTCTTGTATCAAGCAAATCTGATTTATATCTGATTGCTGTGCTTCCCTGATTTTAATTGGAAATTCCATGATCTTCCTTACTGAACATTGCTTGTCAAATTAGACAAGAGACGTTCGAATGAATATTCATAAGTTTGGATATCGCCAGCTCCCATGAAAACATAGACAGCATTGTCATGGTCTAGGAGTGGAGAAACATTTTCAACTGTGATAACTTGATGTTTCTTGTTGATTTTATTGGCAAGGTCTTCTACCTTGACATCACCATGGTCCACCTCACGAGCTGAACCGTAGATTTGTGCGAGGTAAACTGCATCAGCCTGATTCAAGGCTTGGGCAAAATCATCCAACAAGGCAATTGTACGAGTAAAGGTATGTGGTTGGAAAATTGCCACGATTTCCTTGCTTGGGTATTTTTGACGTGCAGCATCTAGCGTCGCAATGATCTCAGTTGGATGGTGAGCAAAGTCATCGATGATAACCGTATTATTAACAACCTTTTCTGTAAAGCGACGTTTCACTCCACCAAAAGTCTTCAAGTGTTCACGCACTAAATTCAAATCAAAGCCAGCAGTATAAAGCAAACCAATCACTGCTGTGGCATTCATGATATTGTGGCGACCGAAAGTTGGAATGTGGAATTGACCCAACTCTTGACCACGGAAGTGAACGGTAAAGGTTGAACCTGTTGTAGAACGAAGCAAGTCACTTGCTACAAAGTCATTACCTTCTGTTTCAAAACCGTAATAATAGATTGGGGCATTTGCTGTAATCTTACGCAACTCAGCATCTTCACCGTAAACGAACAAGCCTTTAGTAATTTGTTTGGCATAATCATTGAAGGCGTTGAAGACATCTTCCAAGCTTGTGAAATAGTCAGGGTGGTCAAAATCGATGTTAGTGATGATAGAGTACTCTGGGTGATATGGCATGAAATGGCGCTCATACTCGTCTGATTCAAAGACAAAATACTTGGCATTTGCAGAACCACGACCTGTACCATCTCCGATCAAGTAGCTAGTGTCAGTAATGTGTGACAAGACGTGAGAAAGCATCCCAGTCGTTGACGTCTTACCGTGTGCACCAGCAACTCCCATGCTGATAAAGTCACGCATAAAGCTACCAAGAAACTCATGATAACGTTTGTAGCTGATACCATTTTGGTCAGCATAAGCAATTTCAACATTGTTATCTGGACGGAAGGCATTACCAGCGATAATTTCTAAATCTCCTTGAAGATTTTTTTCATCAAAAGGTAAAATTGTAATTCCTGCTTGCTCTAGTCCACGTTGTGTAAAGTAGTACTTTTCAACGTCAGAACCTTGCACCTTGTGCCCCATTTGATGTAACATCAAAGCCAAGGCACTCATACCTGATCCTTTGATTCCGATAAAATGATAGGTTTTTGCCATTTTCTTCCCCTCTATTCGCTCATTCTAGTCAAGTTAAGCTCTTGGGCCACTTGACGTTCTTGTTCTTTTTGTTTACTTTTTTTGTTATAAATTTGGCTTTTCTTTAAAAAGTCATAATTGTTTTTCTTGGAATGACTTGTTTCACCATCTGAAATTGGATGTTCCACTTGAGAAACTGTTTCTGCCAAAATATAGTGAGACTGACCTAACTTCTGACTATATTTCGCAAATTCTCCTGGATTTTCTTTTTGAAAAGGTGCTGTCGGTTGATTTGCTGGACGCACATTGCTTGTCTTCGGTTGACGTCTCGTATGACTTACATCCTGAGTCAAATATCGAGCCGAGCGCTTCTTTTTCAAATCCGCGCGCGCTTCTTCACGCGCTAATTCAGCATAGGATTTTTCTTTTTTCTCAATCGGTTTTACAAGAGGCTTTGCTTCCTCTTGTTTTTTGTCTTTAGTGATTGGAGACCATTCCAAGTAGTTTTTATCTTGGTAATCACCTTTTATATTACTGATGAAATCAGACTCATCATAGAGATTCATAACTGGCATTTCTGTCAACATGACTTCATCATCTGCCACTATTGGAAATCGTTTTTGTGTCATATTTATTTCCTTTCAATACACCATTATAGCGTAATGTCTTGATTTTTCAAGTATAGGCTCATGAAATCCCTAAAATTTCTCGTATTTCAGCTAGACTCAGACTACCACGAGACTCTGTTCCATCCAAGATTTCAGAAACAAGATTTTTCTTTTTCTCTTGTAATTCTTGAATCTTTTCTTCAATTGTACCTCGAGTCACAAGGCGATAAACTTCAACAGCTTGCTCTTGCCCCATACGATGGGCGCGACCGATAGCCTGCGATTCAACTGCAGGATTCCACCATAAGTCTACTAAAATGACTGTATCGGCACCAGTGAGATTGAGACCGACCCCGCCGGCCTTTAGAGAAATTAAAAATACATCGCGCTCCCCTTGATTAAAGGCTTTGGTCATCTCTTGACGTTCTTGTGAAGGAGTTGAGCCCGTAATTTTAAAGGAAGTCAAGCCTAAGTCAGGCAGCTCTTGCTCAATCCGATCCAGCATACCTCTAAATTGTGAGAAAATAAGTACACGATGCCCACCTTCAGCAATCTGAACCAGCAAATCTCGTAAACTATCCAGCTTTCCGCTCTCTCCTTGGTAGTCCTCCATAAAGAGCGCAGGCGTATCACAAATCTGACGCAGACGCATGAGTCCAGTCAAAATTTCGACTCGATTTCGTTGAAATTCCGAATCGCTTACCTGTCCCAAACGTTCCTGCATCTGTTGCAGTTGAGCAAGATAGATAGCTTTTTGTTGATCCTCCAGTTCATTCTTATAGACAACTTCAATCAAGTCAGGCAACTCTGTCAAAACCTCTTCTTTCTTACGTCTCATGACAAAGGGTTTGATAAATTGAGCCACTCTCTCAGTTGATAGTTTCATAAACTCCTTCTTAGCAGGTAAGAGGCCTGGTAAGACAATTTGAAAAATCGACCAGAGTTCTCCCAGATGATTTTCAATCGGTGTTCCTGATAGTGCAAAGACAGATGGAACCACAAATCGTCGTAAACTTTGTGCAATCTTCGTTTGTGCATTTTTCATCACTTGAGCTTCATCTAGAAAAAGAAAATCAAAAGATAGGTCTCGATAAATTTCACTATCTTGACGGAAAGTAGCATAGCTTGTCACATAAATCTGATGATTTTCTGCCAAAATTGACTCTCGATGAGATTTTAAGCCATGCACAACCGCGACATCTAAATCTGGAGCAAACTTTTGAAATTCATCAGCCCAGTTATAGATTAAGCCAGACGGAGCAAGGATTAGGACACTAGTATCTACTTGAACCTGACTACTTAAAAAGGCGATGGTTTGCAAGGTCTTCCCAAGTCCCATATCATCTGCTAAAATCCCACCAAAGCCATAATGGTGAAGCATCTGAAGCCACTGAATTCCCTTTTTCTGATAGTCTCTAAGTTCTGCTTGGATATTCAGCTCTTTCATCGGAAAATCTTCTGGATGCGTCAAATCATGGGCCAGATTGCGAAATTCTTCGGTGAAAGAAATTTGATCCTGATCCTTAAAGAGATGAGATAGGGTATAAGCTAGGGATTTACGAGCTCGAAAAGCTCCATCTTGTAGGTCCTCTATCCCTAATTCTTCTAAATCCTGACGGATACGCTTGGTCTGATCATCGAAATAGTAAACCTGATTCGAAGAGCTGATGTAATAATCCTGCTTCTCAACTAGAGCTTTCATCGCTCGATCGATTTCTTCTTGATCTATATTTTGAAAATCAAATTGAATTTCTAATAGGCCTCCCTTGGATGAGATGTGTACTTGAGGCTTCTGAACCTGATAGAGATCTTGCAAGCTCTCAGAAATCTTTAATTCTCCAAGCGCTTCAAAAGCTGGTAAAACCTCCTGAAAGAAGGTATGGACTGCATCAGCTTTCAAACTTTGACGCCATGAACGAAAATCTGCTTCAAATCCAGCAGATAGAGCCAACTGAAAGACTTTCTTCTCCAGTTGAATATCACTAGCAAAAGGAAGACTCTCCAGTTCATTACGATTCCTTACTAAGCAAGTTTCATACTGAAACTGCATATCCAAACGGATAGAACCGTCCTCTTCTCCTTCCATGTAGAACGACGGTCGGAAAGACTGAATTTGAAGCGTATCAGGAGCTTTTACCTCTCCTATGTCTTTAAACTGCGACAAGGTCGAAGCTAGAAGATCTCGATCACTGGTATCAAATTGTAAAATCTTTCTACCGCTTTTATCGATAGATACTTTTTTTAATTTTTCTATAAGTCTAGCTTGTTCTTTAGACAGAAGATAAAATGTACCTTTAGTAAACAAGACTTGTCCCTTATAAAACGAATTAAGTCCTACCTGTTGAAAAATTTCCATCTCAAAATAGTTGGATTTTTCTTCAATTTGAAAGGTAAATAAGCCTGCTTTGCCATCAAAATCTTGAAATACAAGATGAGGATAGCTTGAAATCTGATGGTCAAATTGGAATGCATCTAAACCCATCAGCAGACTAACACCCTGCTCAAAAAAAGACAGCGGGAAATAGAGATGACGACCTTGATTTTGGAAAAAGAGGGCATTTTCAACCTCATCTTCTACAATTCCTTGAAGGAAATTCAGAACAAATTGGCTACTTTCATCAAACTGACGAATATTCAAGGAAGTTTCATATAACTTTCCAATCATATAGGGTTTACTAGTTTCTAAAACCTTCAGAAAAAGGGGAATATCTCGGATTACATAAAATTTCTGCGTCTGGATAAGACCGACTCTCAAAGTCCAAATAATGCGATTAGTCCCTGCTTCAATCTGCCCCTGAGCAGACAACTGATAGATTTCAGAAAGACTAGGAATTTGAATGGATTCTAAAAACTTTTCTCCAAAAGTAACCTGAGTTTCAACTTCTTCTTTCTGTTCATGCACATTTTCCAGATTTCCCAAGAGTTCCTGACCAATGTGATCATTTTTCAGGTAATGCTCTAGTGCTGCCAAATGCACACAAAACCCTCTTTTTTGGAAAAAATCACAAGCACAAAAAACCAAATCATCATCCAGGCTATAGCGAATTTCTTCATCTGCTACACGCGCATAGAGGCGATGGTCTTTCTCTTTGATAATTTCAATCTGACTAGTTTCGTAGAGTTGAGCTCCCTCCATTCGAAGCTTCCCTGGAATCAATTTAGCCATATTTTCCCCTTTACTTTATCTCTTAATTATACCACATTTCTTCCTATGAAAATAGCCTCCTAGGGTACTTTTACCCAGAAGGCTAGCTTGTTAAAGTTTAGCGAAAGTAGCAATGATTCGTTGGCAAACTTCTTCCAAGACAGATGTTGGCATGGCTACATTTAAGCGAGCGTGGAGGGCTCCTTCTTCACCAAAGTCCAAGCCTCTGTTCAGGATAACCTTGGCTTCGTCTCTTAAAAGGCTTCTTAATTCTTCATCACAAATATCGTAGGCTGAAAAATCAAGCCAAATGAGATAGGTCCCTTGAGGTTTCATGACCTTGATTTTAGTTTCTTTGCCAAATACATCGACTACATAATTGATGTGTTTCTCAATCAGTTCTTTGAGTTCTGTTAACCAATCTTCACCATAGCGATAAGCTGTTTCTGTTGCCAAATATCCCAAACCTGAGATTTCATGTTGATTATTAGCAAGCTGGCGTTTTTGGAAAGCAAGTCTCAACTTTGGATTCTCGATAATGGCGTAGGAATTCTTTGTTCCCGCAATATTAAATGTTTTGGTAGCGCTGCTTAAAATCAGTGAAAATTCTTTAAAATCTTCATTTACCGTATTGAATGACTGGTGCTTGTTTCCAAACAAGGCCAAATCTTGGTGGATTTCATCAGATACCAGCAAGACCCCATGTTTTTGACAAAGTTGTCCAATCTTCTCTAAGACTTCTTTTTCCCAAACACGTCCACCAGGATTATGAGGATTGCAAAGAACGTAAAGTTTCACATCCTCTTCAACAAAGTCTTTCTCTAATTGATCAAAGTCAATCTCAAAAAGTCCGTCTTTTTCTACTAGAGAGTTGGTGATTAGTCTACGATTATTGAGCTTAATGCTGCGAGCAAAAGGAGGATAAACCGGTGTGTTAATGAGTACTGCTTGACCTTCCTTGGTAAAGGCTTGAATAGCTGTTGAAATAGCTGGTACTACTCCTTCGATAA
>NZ_AJML01000011.1:0-7285 GCF_000259525.1 Streptococcus sp. SK140
GAACATCGTCATAACGCTTGACACTAGCTCCCATGATTTCCATAATCTCAATAAGACTAGCTACATCAGAGATGTCTGGAACACAATCCAAAATCACAACATCATCTGATAAAATAATGGCAGGAATCAAGGCAACGACACTATTTTTAGCGCCACTAATCGTAATTTCACCTTTCAATGGTCTCCCACCGTTAATGACAATTTTTTTCATTTTATACTCTTTCACTATTTATTAAGAAGGTCTCAACCTATATTATACCATATTTCTTACTAATAGCCAATCCTATAAAAAAATTAAGCCCAGAACTATCATGATATTAAAGACGATAACTTTGGTTATATCAGTTAGAATTATCATACTTATCAAAGCTAGTAAAAATCTTCCTCACCTGTAATTTTAAGGCTTGCAACAAAATTTTTACTGTACATTTTTTGTTTGCGATTGGGTAAAGAAAGACAGACTTAATAAGTCTATGCGATAGTATATACACTTTTATAAAATAAGAAATTAATACTCTTCGAAAATCAAATTCAAACCGCGTCAACGTCGCCTTGCCGTACTCAAGTACAGCCTGCGGCTAGTTTCCTAGTTTGCTCTTTGATTTTCATTGAGTATAAACCGATGATATTGTACAAAAATTTTACATAAAAATCATTCTGGATACCAAAATGGGTACCAAAACAAAAAAATAGGCTCTCCGAAAACTCGGAAAGCCTTATTTAATGCTACTTCTAGCTTCCTCGCCTTTTCATTTCAAGGCTCGGGATAAAAAGGTTCACTGGACCTTTTTATTTTGCGATTGGGTAAACAGAAACTTGTTTTTTATCGCGACCTTTACGTTCAAAGCGTACTACGCCTTCAACTTTAGCGAACAAAGTATCGTCTCCACCACGTCCAACGTTTACACCTGGATAGATGTGTGTACCACGTTGACGGTAAAGGATTGATCCACCTGTTACAGTTTGTCCGTCAGCTGCTTTAGCTCCAAGACGTTTTGCTTGTGAATCGCGTCCGTTTGATGTAGAACCTCCACCTTTTTTGTGGGCGAAAAGTTGCAAGTTATTAAGAGTCATTTTTAACATAATGTTTTCCTCCGTGTTAGTTTTCTGTGATAACTCTGGTTTGGACGAACTCAGAAGAGTCCTCCGATAAGGTTGCCATACCTAAGAAAAATGATTCAAAAAATAACTGCGTCATTTCTCTCTGGTGTGAAGGAAGGTCTCTAGGAATTTCAACCATCAGATAGCCACCTTCATCTTCGTTTAATTCTAAGATTGGTTCATAGCCTGCAAATTTCTCAATCGAATTGATAAAGTTAATGGCAAGCGTAGAAACCGATGCACACACGACATCAAAGCCGTATTCGCCACTCTCGGCGTGTCCAGTAATTTCCGCACTCCTCAGCTCGCCATCTTCGGCTCTCTCAAAGACTGCTTGTATCATGTGTTCTCCTTAAAATTAAGCGTTGATTGCGTTGATGACAACTTTTGTATATGGTTGACGGTGACCTTGTTTACGGTGGCTACCTTTTTTAGGTTTGTACTTGTAAGTAACAACTTTCTTTTGTTTTCCTTGTTTTTCAACAGTTCCAACTACAGTAGCTCCAGCAACAAGTGGAGTTCCGACAACAGTGTTTTCACCACCAACAAGAACAACTTCGTTAAAAGTAACTTCTTGACCAGCTTCAACGTTCAATTTTTCAACGTAGATTGCTTGACCAACTTCAACTTTAACTTGTTTTCCGCCAGTTTTGATAATTGCGTATGTGCTCATTATGCACCTCCTATGATTTTTTAGGGTTTCCCCGTATTTTTGTGAAGACTCGCCTAGCATCGTGGGACGAACCACTTAAAAGAAGAGCTCTAAGTATAACAAAGAATAAACTAGGAATTGAGCCGAAGACATAACTTATGTTAGACAAGGCCATAATGACGAAGTTTAAATTTGTTATACGACGAGCAACGATGTTCGTGCGGTTGCACAGGACTGTGCATAGTCAACTCTTCAAGTATAGCATGATTCCTAGTTTTTGACAAGTATTTATTATCGAATTTAAACTTTTTCTCTTATTTTTTTCCTCCAAGATGCAAAAAGCATACTTAGATAAAAAATACTCATCATGATTGGAATCCCTAAAATTGTTTTTTCTTCATAAAAAATACTCAGATAAGCTGATATAACAACCCCAATAACAAAACTCGACAGCAAGCTAACAAAGATGAGTCCTTCTCTTAAAAAAGGTGTATGTTTTGTGCGAACATATTCGCCAAATGCTAACATGGTTCGTTTGATATTTCCGGTCATAAAAGCATTATTGTATGCAATGCCTGAAACTTCTCCGAAAGCTGTTGTTACAAGTCCCATACAAAATGCTAACGGTGGTACTATATATATATTATCAACCGTCAAGGGAACAAATCCTATTATTAAAGATAAAATTGCTAGTGGAATAAGGGATAGAATTGGTTTTCTTACAATCCTCAACTTTTCTTTATAGACTGTCAAAAGGAAGACACCCACCATGAAGGAAATCAAGGTCATTACCTTGGCACTGGCATCTGAAACATTATCTTGAATGAGACCAACGGAAAGGAAAACGACATTCCCTGTTTGACCTGCAACTAGAGTATTCCCACGTATGATAAAGGTATAGGCATCTACATAACCCGCACAAAAAGTCAAAAAAAGCGCCAATCTTTTTGAATGACGAGAAATTTTTCTCATAGGTAATAATCTCATACTACACTCCTATTTTTTCTGAATCTATTGTACCATTTTTTGAGGAAAATTCGAAGTGTCAAATAAAAGAATTGTCTCCCTTTGGCTAGTTTAGTCTATCTGTGATATAATGAAAGCAGTCATTACTTGTAGAAAAGGAGATTTCATGCTTAAACTCGGTATTATCGGTACTGGTGCAATCAGTCACCACTTTATAGAAGCTGCTCATACTAGTCAGGAATTCCAGTTAGTGGCTGTTTATTCAAGAAAGCTCACTACTGCTCAGCAATTTGCTAGTTCCTATACAGATGTTAGTCTATTTGATAATTTAGAGGATTTCTTCCAGTCTGATTTTGATATTGTCTATATCGCAAGTCCCAATTCTCTGCATTATACTCAAGCCAAGCTTGCTCTAGCATCAGCTAAACATGTTATCCTTGAAAAACCAGCGGTGACTCAACCACAAGAATGGCAGGATTTAGTTGAAATAGCTCAAGAAAATCAATGTTTTATCTTTGAAGCAGCAAGAAACTATCATGAGGAAGCCTTCACCGTTATTAAAAACTTCTTAGCAGACAAGCAAGTTTTAGGTGCAGACCTCAACTATGCCAAGTATTCTTCTAAGATGCCAGCCCTTCTTTCCGGAAACACTCCGAATGTATTTTCAGACCGTTTTGCTGGTGGGGCTCTCATGGACTTAGGAATTTATCCGATCTATGCTGCGGTTCGCTTGTTTGGAAAGGCACTTGATGCGACCTATCAAGCTCAGCAACTTGACAACACCGTTGATTTAAATGGAGATGGTATCTTATCTTATCCTGAATATCAAGTTCATATCAAGGCTGGTAAAAATATTACTTCTAATCTGCCTTGTGAAATATATACAACAGATGGAACCTTGACGCTCAACACTATTGAACATGTCCGCTCAGCTATTTTCACAGATCATCAAGGTAATGAAACACATCTACCTATTCAGCAGGCACCTCATACCATGACTGAGGAGATCGCTGCTTTTGCTAACATGATCAAGCAGCCAAACCCAGAAATTTACCAAGCTTGGTTAGAGGATGCATCACACGTCCATAACCTAATTTACACCATGCGCCAGACTGCTGGCATTAGATTTGAGGCAGAAAAATGAAAACCAAACTACCTACAGAATGGCTAGAGCTAACCGAACAACTCGGCTTTCAAGAATTCACACCCATTCAAACTCAGATTTTTGATCCGATTTTAGATGGTCAAACCCTTCTTGGAGTTAGTCCAACTGGTACAGGTAAGACTTTAGCTTATCTCCTACCAAGTCTTCTTCGTCTCCAAAAGAAAAAAGCGCAACAACTATTGATTTTAGCACCAAATACTGAACTGGCTGGTCAGATTTTTGAGGTAACTAAAACTTGGGGTGAAGCAATTGGCTTGACTGCTCAGCTATTCCTTTCTGGTTCGAGTCAGAAACGTCAAATCGAACGACTTAAAAAAGGCCCAGAAATCCTTATTGGAACTCCTGGTCGCATCTTTGAACTGATTAAATTGAAGAAGATCAAGATGATGAATGTGGAAACGATCATTCTTGACGAGTTCGATCAGTTGCTAGATGATTCTCAAATTCACTTTGTTGAGAAAATCACTCACTACGCACCTCGTGACCACCAACTCATCTATATGAGTGCCACTACCAAGTTTGACCGAGATAAGATTGCGCCCAACACGCGCACCATCGACCTCTCTGATCAAAAGTTGGACAACATTCAACACTTCTACATGCAAGTAGACCAACGACACAGAGTTGATATGCTTAGAAAACTGGCACATGTCGAGGATTTCCGTGGCCTAGTCTTCTTTAATAGTTTGTCAGACCTCGGAAGTGCTGAGGAAAAATTGCAGTATCGCGATGTTTTAGCTGTTTCACTAGCTAGCGATGTCAACGTTAAGTTCAGAAAAGTTATTCTCGAAAAATTCAAAGACAAGCAACTAACACTGCTTCTTGCAACAGACCTTCTAGCTCGTGGTATCGACATTGACAGCTTAGAATGCGTGGTTAACTTTGACGTTCCTAGAGATATGGAAACTTACACTCACCGCGCTGGCCGTACAGGACGTATGGGCAAAGAGGGCTATGTAATCACACTTGTAACGCATCCCGAAGACATCAAAAAGCTGAAGAAATTTGCAAGTGTACGTGAAATTGTCTTGAAAAATCAAGAACTGTATATCAAATAGAGGCTGGGACAAAAATCCCAACCTCATTTTTTATTAGCAAAAAACTTTGACCTGCTAGTTGATTGGGAACTTCGAAATCGAAACTTTGACTTCCGATTTCTCCTCCACTTTTTACCCCCAGGTAATTTCTAAGCGATAGTTTGCAAATGGATTTCCTTCTTTGTTTTGTAGTTGATAGGCTAGTTCAATCTTTTGTTGTTCAACTTGATAATGGCTTGTTTGGATGATAAACTCCTGTATCCCCATTGGTGTAGGAATATAGGCTAAACTATCAACTTCCTTCAGAAAACGCATGATGGTCTTAGGGTTGGAAAATCGAGACATCACCAACTCTGTATCATTAAACTTGAGTACCACTTTTTCCTTCTCTTCATTGTAAAAAAGGAGATAGGAAAAATCACCTTTCTCACGTAACTCAACATCATAAAGTTGGTCGATCACTTCCAATTGTTCATCAAATTGGATGGTATTTCTCATTCGAATCTTCACTTCAAGTCCTCTTTCTTCACTCTTATCCTACTATTTTACCAAAAACTGTAGCTTTTTGCTATAATGGTTTTATGAATGAAAAAGTATTTCGTGACCCTGTTCACAATTATATCCATGTTGATAATCAGATTATCTATGACTTAATCAATACCAAAGAATTTCAACGGCTTCGTCGTATCAAGCAGCTCGGAACATCCAGTTATACCTTTCATGGTGGAGAACATAGTCGTTTCTCTCACTGTCTGGGTGTTTACGAGATTGCACGACGCATCACCGAGATTTTTGAGGAAAAGTATCCTAAAGAATGGGATCCTTCGGAGTCCCTCCTAACCATGACTGCAGCCCTCCTTCATGACCTAGGACATGGTGCCTATTCGCATACTTTTGAAAATCTCTTTGATACCGATCATGAGGCGATTACGCAGGAAATTATCCAAAGCCCTGAGACAGAAATTCATCAGGTTCTCTTACAGGTAGCCCCAGATTTCCCCAAAAAGGTAGCTAGTGTTATTGACCATACTTATCCTAACAAGCAGGTGGTACAACTCATTTCCAGTCAGATTGATGCAGATCGCATGGACTATCTCTTACGTGACTCCTATTTTACAGGGGCTTCTTATGGGGAATTTGACCTAACACGTATCTTACGAGTTATTCGCCCTATCGAAAACGGAATTGCCTTTCAACGAAACGGGATGCATGCCATCGAAGACTATGTTCTTAGTCGCTATCAAATGTATATGCAGGTTTATTTCCATCCTGCTACACGTGCTATGGAAGTCCTTCTGCAGAATCTTTTGAAACGTGCTAAAGAACTTTATCCAGATAATAAGGACTTCTTTACACTGACATCCCCGCATCTACTGCCATTTTTCGAAAAGAATGTGACCTTGACTGACTATCTGGCTCTGGATGATGGTGTGATGAATACCTATTTCCAGCTCTGGATGACTAGTCCTGACAAGATACTAGCAGACCTGTCACAACGTTTTGTCAATCGCAAGGTCTTTAAATCCATTACCTTTTCACAAGAAGATCAAGAACAGCTTGCATCTATGAGAAAACTGGTTGAAGATATCGGCTTTGATCCAGACTACTACACAGCTATTCATAAGAACTTTGACCTTCCTTATGATATCTATCGTCCTGAATCTGAAAATCCACGAACGCAGATTGAGATTATACAAAAAAATGGAGAACTAGCAGAACTCTCTAGCCTGTCTCCTATCGTTCAATCCCTTGCTGGCAGTCGCCACGGAGATAATCGTTTTTATTTTCCGAAAGAAATGTTAGACCAAAACAGCATCTTCGCAAGCATTACCCAGCAATTTTTACACTTGATTGAAAATGATCATTTTACACCAAATAAAAGCTAAAAGAGGAAATTTATGAGTATTAAACTAATCGCTGTCGATATCGACGGAACCCTTGTCAACAGTAAGAAGGAAATCACTCCTGAAGTATTTGCCGCTATTCAAGATGCCAAAAAAGCTGGTGTCAAAGTTATGATTGCAACTGGACGTCCTATCGCAGGAGTTGCCAAACTTCTAGATGACTTGAAATTAAGAGATGAAGGTGACTATGTAGTGACCTTCAACGGTGCCCTTGTTCAAGAAACTGCTACAGGACATGAAATTATCAGCGAATCCTTGACTTATGAAGATTATCTAGATATGGAATTTCTCAGTCGCAAGCTCGGTGTCCATATGCACGCTATTACCAAGGACGGCATCTATACTGCTAATCGCAATATCGGAAAATATACCGTTCACGAATCAACCCTTGTCAGCATGCCAATCTTCTATCGTACACCTGAAGAAATGTCTGATAAGGAAATCGTCAAATGTATGTTTA